>NZ_JBEPFC010000092.1:0-28569 GCF_040301705.1 Streptomyces sp. NPDC000151
GCCTGGCCCGACTGCGGCGACGGCGCCGCCGCGCTCGGCGGCATCGGCTGCCCGGGCTGTCCGGGCTGTTCGCCCTGTCCCGGCATCGGCTGCTGCGGAGCCGGGTAGCCGTAACCACTCTGCGGCGCGGCCTGATGCGGCACGGAAGGCGCACCTCCGGCCCCCGGAGCAGGCTGCGGCCCGGCCGGCTGCCCCGACTGTCCGGGCGTGGCACCCGCAGGCGGCGGGAACCCATAGCCGCCCTGTGCGGCAGACCCATCGGCGGCCGGCGCCTGCCCCGCCGGGGGCCACGCACCGGACGACGGCACACCCGGACCCGCAAGCCCGCTCTGCCCCTGCCCCTGCTCCTGCGGCTCGGCAGGCCGGAACTCCGGCGGCAGCGGCGGCAACGAAGGCGCCGACCCCTGCGACGCGGGCGGCGGCCAGGCAGCCTCCGGCGCCCCACCCGGCCCGAACGGAGCCGAGGGCGCAGCCCCCTCACTCAACGGCTCAGGCTGCTCGACGACGGCTTCCGAACCACCGCCGTCCTCGCTCTGCTCCGCCTCACCGGCACTGCCATCAGCCGCGTCGGCGTTCTGGTCCGTGCCGGAGTCCGCGGCCTCAGCCGCCACGCCACCGCCACTCCGGCCGTCGTCGTCGCTCTGCTCGTCCCGAGCGGACTCACCAGCAGCCGACGTCGTCGACCCGGCCGTCCCCTCACTCTTCTCTCCCGCAGCCGCCCGCTCATTGATCTCGCGGGGCGGCGCATCGGGCGAGAACCGCATGGTCGACCCGCTGACCAGGTCCCCGTCCGGGCTCTGCAGTTCCCAGTCCCGTCCCCCGGCCGAAGCCTCGTTCCCGGCCCCCGCTCCCGCTCCGGACCCCGTACCGCCCTGAGATCCCGTGTCGGCACCCGTCCCGGAACCCGCGCCGGCACCCGTCCCGGAACCCGCGCCGGCACCCGTACCGGTGGCAAGCGTCGGCGGCACCGCCGGAGGGAACGGCAGCGGCTCACCCGACGGCGGCGGAGGCGGCGGCACCGCACCGCTCGTACCCGCGCCGGACCCGGCGCCCGCTCCCGTATCGGCGTTCTGCGTGTACCAAGCAGGCGGGGTGTAGTCGATGGTGAACTCACCCGTCATTTCGGGATCCGCGTCGGACTGATCCTCGCCGGGGGTGATGCCGCCCGTGCGGATCTCGTCCCGATCGCTGCTCACTACGCCTCCTGCTGTGGTCTGGTACCTCTGAATCCCGCGACGCGGCACCGTTCACGCGCATCGCCGACACACGTACGTCGAATCGCCGGATCCCCCTGACACGCCGGGCGTTCCCGTGGGTTCCCCTGTCGCTTGGACCCAAGCCTAAACGCCATCGCCGACAGCCCGGCAGGCCCGCCTTCGCCCGATACCTGTCTGTTGCCTCAGGTTACGCATGTCCCCATACGCCGTAGCAGCAAAGAGACCAACCAACCCCAGCCGCCCTCTCGCCCACCCCCGGCCCGCTCCACCGGACAGCAGGCCAACCGCCCCAACCCCCGAAGCACTACCGACCGCCCCAACTATCCCGATCGCCCCGACAGTCCGGAATTGCCCCCCCCGGACCGTCAGTCCCCCGACCCTCAGTCCACCCGGCGAGGGTTCCCCAGCAGCCCTATTTCCGCTTCCGTCGGCTGGGTCATGACGTACTGCCGCGCCTGGTTGTCACCGCACCAGAGGGTGACCCCGTCGCCGATCGACGACAGCGCGGCGACATCTGTCTGCGAGAGCCCCAGAATGCGTGCGGCGTGCGCGGCCTCATCGGGAGAGATCCGCTGCAGGCCGACGAGTCCGGCGGCGTTCATCAGCCGAGGGGCCACCGGGCTCATGTACGGCAGCAGTGTCAGCACCGACTGCCAGGGCGCCGAGGAGACCCGCCCGCGCGGCGGCCGCATCCCGCAGTCGCGCACGACCAGTACGGGGCTGCCGACCGTCGCACCCATCGGCGGCACCCGCCCGACATCGTGCAGTGTCAGGCACTCCTGACCCGCGCCCGCCGCATGCGCCAGGTTCGTCCACAGGTGGGGCCGGCCCGTCTCGACGGCGACCCGCGCCCCCGTACCGGCCGCCCGCAGCGCGAGCGCCTGGGCCGTCCACAGCCCGCCGATCAGCAGCACGTCGAACGGCGCGGGGTGGTAGAGCCCCAGCACCGCCGGGCGGTTCTCCGCGTCGTGGCCCACCGTCAGACCGTCGTCGCCGAGCGGCAGCGTCAGCGCGCCGAGGTCGTCGACCGGCACCACATGCCGTTCCCTGCGGGGTCCGTACAGGCCCCGCAGGGCCGAAGTCGCCGAAGCCATCAGCGCGCACCTCCCAGCGGCAGCGTCGCCACCGCACCGGGCAGCTGCTCCCGGTCCAGCCGGACCAGGCCCAGCTTCGCCTCGCGCGCCGCCGCCTCCAACCGCTGCCGCGCCCGCGAGAGCTCGGCGTCCGAACGCCCGGTCAGCCGTACGTGACCGCTCACCCCGGCAGCGCCGTGCCGGTCACCGGCCGTCACGGTCAGGCTGAACGTCGAGGCCAGCGTCGGTACGGACGTCAGCGCCGACACCAGGCGCGGCAGCGGCGTCGCCGACCGCCCCAACTCCGGCCAGCGCCCGACCCCGTACGTCGTGTGCAGCCGGTCGTCGCACTTCCAGACCCGCGAGGTCTCCTGTGTACGCCGTGCCGGTCCGGCATCGGGCAGCCCGGCCCGCGCGGTCGCGACCGGATTGGCACACGCCGAGGTCGCCAGGGCCGCTATCAGCTCCTGCTCGTCGAGGACCGTGGCCAGGAAGCCGGCGCCGGTGAGGCGGCTGGCCAAGTGATCGGTCGCGCGCGTCAGACACCGCTGCGCGCCCGTCAGGCCGCCACCGCGCGCCTCGACCGCCTCCCGGCACAGCTCGGGGTCGAACTTCAGCGCCACCCACATCAGCCGCAGCGCCGGCGCCCCCGTCTGCTGCTGGAGCGCTACGTAGCTCTGCCGGGCCATGGCATGCTCCGGCAGGTGCGGCGCCGGCGCAGGCTGCACATGCTGCACCACCTGCACGGACTCCAACCGGATCCCGTCCACGTCCAGCGCATCGTGCAGCAAGGTCATCGGCAACGCCCGCGCCCCGCCCGGCGGCCGCAGCGCACTCCCCTTGGCCTCGACCCGCACGACGGCCGTCAGGAACGTCCCGTCCCCGACCATCCCGACCGTCCGCCGGTCCCGGTCCAGATATCCGTACGTCCGCAACCCGGGCACCGCCTCGGCGGCCGGCGCCAGACTCGGATCCACCCGCTGGTCGAGCGGCCGCGCAGCACTCTTCCGAGCCCGCAGCGCCAACACGGTCGCCAGCCAGTCCCGCACCGACAACCGCCGCCGCCGCAACACCGCGAGCAACACGAGCGCCACGGCAACCACCACGGCCGGCACGAGAAGCAGCATGTCCACCGCGGCAGCCACCAGCACCACGGCCAACGCCAGCTCGATCAGCACCAGTTGCTGCAGCTGGAGAGGCCCCATGCGGTTGCTGTGGGACTTCTTCGCCAGAGTCGTGGAGGCAGGGGCGGTCGCCCGCCGCACGGAGGCGGCATCCGTCGTGCCACCTGACCGGTCCCCCCGGGGCGTGCCGGGCCTGTTCCGGTGCGATCCGGAGGAACGCACCCGCGTCGCTGTCGCCATCCCCCGCAGCCCCCTCGTGATCCGCGCTTCATCCCTCTCGACAAGGGCCTTGAACAGGGGCATCACACTACTACCTGCGAGGGATCGCCGAGCCGGACACCTTCAGCCTGTGGATAACCCTGTCGCGGCGGCGAGTTCGCCACCCACGCACGGCATTGCATGGACGCTCGCGGTCCTGCTCGAGGTGGGTCCGAAGGTCGAAACCAGCGATACCTCCCCTCCAGATCTCCCGTCCAGTAGAAGCGTGGGAAGCGCGCGTCAACCAGCTGCCCGCCTACGTCACTCCAACCGGGACCCGGACGACGTACGCGCACCACGATTCGGCATAGTGGGACGCTCGGCGTGTGCCTGCATGCCGAACTACGGGGCCCATTCGGGAGATAACGGTCGGACATGGCATCACGGCGGGATGAACTCAACGCCTACACCTTCGCGAAGCGGCGCTTGGTCGCGTCATTCCTCCAACCGAGCCCCAGCGGCACAGAAGAAGGAGCCCCGCGCCCGCTGCGCGCGATCGTGCCGGGCGCGATCGCGGGTGTCGTCGTCATGGCGGTCTTCGGAGCGTGGGGAATGTTCAAGCCCACGGCCCCGAAGGGCTGGGCCGACACGGCTGCTCACGTCATCGTCGCCAACAAGTCGACGACGCGTTACGTCGTACTGGGGACGAAGAAGAACAAGCAGCTCTACCCGGTGATGAACTACGCGTCCGCCAAGCTCCTCGCCACCAAGGCCGAGGGCAACAGCGACATTCTCAACGTCGACGAAGAGATGCTCGACAGCGGCAAGATCCCGCACGGCCCGACTCTCGGCATCCCGTACGCTCCCGACCGCCTGCCCGATCCGGGTGAAGCGGCGAAGCAGAAGCGCTGGGCGGTCTGCGAACAGCAGAGCCAGGGCGGCCGCGCCGTACAGAAGCAGAGCTTCGTGCTGGCCGGGGCCGACGCGAGGAAGGTCGACGACGAGCGTCGGCTGCGCGGCGGCGACGTGCTGTACGTGCAGGCTTCGGGCGGACCGTCGTACATGGTCGACAGCACCGGTCGTAAGTACGAGCTGACCCAGGACGAGGCGCTGCTCAGCACCCTCATGGGCCAGGGCGCCAAGCCGCAGCGGGTCAGCAAGGACTGGCTGGACAGCCTCAAGAACGGCAGCCGTATCCGGTACCCGCAGATCGGCGGGGGAGTGAACACGCAGACCCAGGCACCGGGCTTCACCGGCGGCGAGCGGCTCGGCCGGGTCGGTACGGTGCTCAAGACCACCGAGAGCCAGCAAGAGCGTTACTACATCGTCCTCAAGGACCGCGTCGCGCCGATCACGAACTTCACGGCGCGGGTGCTGCTGAGCAGCGACGAACTGTCCGTACTCGGGCAGGGCGACGAGGCGTTGAGCATCAACCGGGCCCAGTTCCACGCCGGCCTCCCCTTCGCGGCCGACAAGACCTTCACATGGCCCAAGCAGGAAGTCGCCCCCGTCAACGCGGTGATGCCGGGCAAGGGTGACAGGGACACCGTCTGCAACGTCCTGCGCCACGTGGACACCAAGACCGGCGGCACCACCCTCAGCGTCTGGGCGGGCACCGATTACCCGCAGCGGGTCGCCGCAGGCACCACGAGCGCGTACGTCACCCCCGGTACGGGCCTGCTGTTCCGCCAGTTCCAGGGCAAGGAGCCGACCACCGGACCGGTCTTCCTCGTCACTGACACCGGCCTGCGGTACGCCGTGCAGGGCAACAACGACAGTGACACGTCCGAGTCCGCCATCGGCAAGGACGACAAGAAGAAGACCGAAGAGACCCAGGAATCCGAGCGGCTGGCGCAGAAACTGCTGGGGTATGGGGACACCGTCCCGGTGCCGGTACCGGCCAGCTGGTCGGAACTGCTGCCGACCGGACCGCGCCTGGACACCAACAGTGCCCGGCAGCCGCAGGGCTCGTGAGGCGGGGGAACGTGCTGAAGTCCGATTCCATTCTCCGCGGCACACCGCTGCGGCGCCGCGCGACGGTGGCGGTCATGGCCGCGGCCTTCGTGGCGGCCCCGGCGACCGGTCCGGCCGCCGTACTCGGCCCCGCACGCGCGTACGCCGACGACAGTACTCAGTGCACCTTCCCCGCCAAGCCCTTCAAAGGCACCCCCTGGCCCCTGCAGCGCGTACAGCTGGACCAACTGTGGGAGGAGGGCCGGGGGAAGGGCGCGACCGTCGCGGTCATCGACACCGGTGTGGACCCCAGCAACAAACAGCTCAAAGGCGCTGTCGACACCCGTAACGGCACGAACCTCCTGAAGCCGAAGAAGGACAAGTCCGGCCAGACGGCGCCGGTCGGCAAGTCGAACGGCACGACCGACACGGTGGGCCACGGCACGAAGGTCGCAGGCATCATTGCCGCCCGCCCCGACAAGGCGCACACCGGTTTCGTCGGTATCGCCCCTGAGGCGACGATCCTGCCGATCAAGCAGAACGACGAGAACGGCAGCGGTGACACCGGGACGATGGCCCAGGCCATCAACTACGCCGTTTCGCAGCACGTCGACGTCATCAACATCTCGCAGGACACCGATAAACCGCTGGCGTCCGGTGGGGCACTGGAGAACGCCGTGAACCGCGCCGTGGACCGCGGCATCGTCGTCGTGGCCTCCGCCGGGAACGACGGCCTGGGCGGCAACGTCAAGAAGACCTACCCGGCCGCTTACGACGGCGTCCTGGCCGTCGCCTCCTCCGACCGTAACGGCGAACGGGCGCCGTTCTCCCAGTCCGGCGAGTTCGTCGACGTGGCGGCCCCCGGTGTCAGCGTGGTCTCCACGGTGCCGAAGGGGGGCCACTGCATCGACAACGGCACGAGCTTCTCGGCCCCGTACGTCGCCGGCGTGGCGGCCCTGCTCAAGGCCAAGTACCCGAAGTGGACGGCCCGCAACATCATCACCCGCATCGAACAGACCGCGGAGCGCACCGTCCCCGGTCACGACATGCACGTCGGCTGGGGCGTGGTCGACCCCGTCCGCGCCCTCACGGACGACAGTCCACCCGCCGAAAAGCCGACCCCGAGCGGCGGCGTACAGAAGGCCGCACTTCCGGACGTCCCGCCGGCCTCCGTGGGCGAGACCGTGGAACAGCGCAACGCACGCCTGGCCACGTATGCGGTCGTCGGAGCGTCGATAGTGGTGGCCGTGATCGCGGGTGCTGCCCTGGTCCACAGAGACTGGCGCCGTCGCCTCAGCGGGCGGCGTCCCCGACAAGGCTGAAAGAAGGGGCGTCGGTTTGCCCACCGATTTGCGACCAACAAATGGGACGGGGCGGCGCGCCAGACATACCTGCAGGGCAAGTCCTCACAGTTCAGTCGCGCTCGGGCGGCAGCTGGCGAAGCATCAGAACCGCTACCTGGCACAAGCATCACGCGCCGTAAGATTTGCACCAAGTAACGGCAATACCTGCTGGACAGGAATGACCTGTTGCCGTAGCTATGAAACGATGAGCGGGTAAAGGGGGATACTCGTGGGACAGCAGTCACAAGCTGACGCGACGACGCAGCCGCACGACTACGCGGGACCGTTGGGGACCGGTGCCGGCGCGGCGGACATCAAGCGGGCGCGCGCCACACTGGTCAGGTTCCGGCAACGCATCGACGACATCCTGAGGTCGCTGGAGCACGGCCCCCAGAACGAAGTCTCCCTCTTGGAACTCTCCCGATCCGTCTTCTCCGGCCCGGGCACATTCGCCGAGGCCGACGGGCTGCACCAGCAGTTCACCAAGGTGCACACTCACCTCACGACGCTGTCCCGCACTCTCAACGAGCAGATCGAGGCCATGGGCATCGCCATCATCGGCGCGAACATCGGGTTCGACAATCTCGAGGACGATCTGAAGCGGCGCTTCTGGGACATCCAGAGCCGGACCGCGGAGCGGTACGAGGAACAGGACAAGACCCGCACGGAGCACAAGCAGGGTGAGTCCAAGCGCGCCACCGGAGACGACAAGCACGCGACTCTCTAACGGTCGGGAGGCGAAGGCAGTGGGGAAACACGCAAAAGGTGGCGGCCGAGGCCGCACCAACTTCGAAAATCACGACCTGGACGACATGATCGACCTGGTCGAGTCGGCCAGGCCCAGCGACATGATCGGTGTGGCCGCCGCGCTCGGTCCTGTCTCCCAGCAGATCGCCCAGGCGGGTCAGGAGCTGATCGACCACCTCGACGGTGTGGAGTGGGAGGGGGAGTCGGCCAAGGCGTTCCGGAGCTGGGCCAAGGACCTTGCGAAGAACACTCTGAAGCTGGGGGAGTACGCGGCTGCTGTCGGCAAGGAAATGGACAATGTGGGCATCGGGCTGACAACGATCCAGAAATCCATGCCCAGTCGTGCTGACGGCAAGGGCACGGAGGTCAAGAAGATCCCCACGCCCGCCCAGGTGACCACCAGCGACGCTTACGTCAAGGCGAAGGCTGCTGATGACGCGAAGCGCGAGGCCGCCCGGCAAGAGGCCATCAACGAGATGAATAAGCTCAGCTCCTACTACCGGATGTCTGAGGAACAGCTCGAAGTCGCCTCCCGGGACGCGCCGGTGTTCAAGCCACCACAGGACGTGGGTGTGCCACGGCCTCCCAGGGGAGGAAGGGGCGCCGAGTACGGGTCTGTCACGGAGCCGGGCGCGAGCGCAGGTTCAGCACCCGGCCCCCACGTCACCAGTCCGTCAGCGCGACGCACGGACGTAGCGTCGGTACCCGACCATGAGGTCGGAACCGATCTCGACAGCGTCGCCCTGCCTCAGGCTCCTTCGCCGGAGCCATCGCTGCGCCCGACCACGCCCTCTGGCGGCCCCTCGCCGCTTCCTGGCGGGACGGGCCCCATGCAGCCGGGCCCGCTGGGGCCAGGCGTGATCCAGTCTCCCGAGGCGGTGCGGAAGGCGTCACGCTTCACGCCAGGCGGACGCTCCGGCGCCGTGGGACAGAACAGTCAGATGGGGCGTGTCCCACAGTCGATCACTGGTCGCCCGAATCCGGGAGGGACCGGTCCTGTAGGCATGGGCAGCGGTCGATCGACTGCTCCGGGGACCGCTCGTGCCGGTCGCCCCGACGGGGTTGTCGGCGGTACGCCTCAGCGGTCGGCGGATCGCAGGACTGCCGGACATCTTCCTCGTGGCACGGTCATCGGCGGGGAGCGCGGGACTTCGGGACAGGGCGGTGTCGGTTCGGCGGGGGCAGCCAATCGCCGCTTGACCTCGAGCCCGGGCGGGGCTGTGGGCACCCCGCGGGCAGCCAACGGCCGTAGCCGTGGCACGAAGGACTTCACGCCTGGCGGCACTGGCTTGGTGAGAGGAGCCAAAGCGCAGTCGGACACGAATGGGGCGGTGTCGTCACCGCGAACTTCAGCGGTGAGGCGGGATCCCGAACGGGACGGGACGAAGCGACCGGACTACCTCTCTGAAGACCAAGCGACATGGACGTCACGGCGGCGCGACATTGTTCCGCCAGTAATCGACTAGCCCAGATGAGAACAGGTATGACGATGCTGAACAGGCGAGTCCGCGCCGAAAGGCCGTGGCGCGCGTCACGACGACGCTGGACCATGATGCTGGTCGCTTCGTGCACATGGACCGTGGGGCTGGCCGGACTCGCCCCTGCCGTCACCGCTGACGACATGCGTTCTCGGCAGTGGTACCTGGATGACATGCAGGCCAAGGCGATGTGGCAGGTCAGTACCGGTAGCGGCGTGAAGGTCGCGATCATCGACAGCGGAGTCAATGCGGAAACGGCGTCGCTGCGTGGTCAAGTGCTCCCTGGGAAGGATTTCGCGGGGGCTTCGGGAGACGAGACCGACGACTACATGGGACATGGCACGACCATGGCCGAATTGATTGCCGGCAGTGGTAAGAACGGTGGACTCCAAGGGCTCGCGCCGGGAGCGAAAATCATCCCTTTCAGGGTTGAGCTGTCCGACATGAAGGCGAAATCGCACAACAAGGTGGATCGTGTAGACGATGCCATCCGTGCAGCGGCGGATAGCGATGCCAAGATCATCAACATGTCCTTCGGCGGTAACCTGACCACGATCGACGAGTACGAGGCCATCAAGTACGCAGCGAACAAAGGCAAGCTGCTTATGGCCAGCAATGGGAACGAAGGGGGCGGCAAGAATGAAAAGAATTACCCTGCCGCCTACCCGGATGTCGCAGGGATCGCGTCGATTGCAGAATCCGGCGAGGTGAGTGAGACCTCCACTCACGGGGACTACACGACGCTTTCCGCACCCGGCACAAGCCTCCCCAGGTGGTGCGACAGCTCCTTCAAGAGCTACTGCGACGGCGATGGCGGTACGAGTAGCGCGAGCGCCATCGCCTCCGCCTCCGCCGCTCTCATCTGGTCCAAGCACCCCAAGTGGACGGCCAACCAGGTACTTCGCGTACTGATCGAGACCGCCGGGCGGAAGGCGAAGAGCGACTCGGCGAGCAAGTACATCGGCTATGGCGCGGTCCGTCCGCGGATCAATCTTCTCGAGGGCAAGGGCGATCCAGGCGATCCGAACCACAGCCCGCTCTACACCAAACCGACGAAGTCACCTTCCCCAAACCCGTCCGATCCTGCTGACGGCAAGGGTAAGTCGGAGAGCGGTGCCAAGGCCGGCGACAAGGCGAGCGTCGCGGCTGACAAGGAAGACTCCGGCAACGGCCTGCTCTGGGGCGTCGTGGGTGGGGGCGTTGCCGTGGTGGTCGTGGCGGCCGGTGCATTTGTCTTTCTGCGGCGCCGGCGCGCCTGACACGCATCGAACCCGGTGCGACAACGGCGCCGGGCATTCAGCGGGACAACAAGAGAGGTAGGTCATGTCCGACAAGCAGCGGGTAAGTGCAGCACGGCTGCAGAAGCTTGAGAGCAATATCCAGCACGTGCTGGACTCCATGAACAACCAGGTCGGTGACCTGGAGCGGATGCTGGAGATGCTGAAGACCCAGTGGCGTGGTCTCGGTGCCGCTCAGTTCCAGAACCTTCAGACGGAGATCAATCAGCGCCACCGCAACCTGAAGAACCTGATGGGCCACGTCCAGGACGCTGTCGCCGCCAACCGTAAGGGCTCGGGCGCCAACGACGAGGCGATCCGTGCCTCGCTGGGCGGCATCGACCTCAACGGTTCCAAGGCCGGCGACGGAATGGTCGGTGCGGGTTCCTACCAGGAGAACTCCCACAACGCTCAATACGCCCAGGGTTCCAAGCTCAACGCGCTCTGAATCCCCCGGCGCGCCCGCCGCGTGCCGATGCTCAACGTCCCTGTGGACAGCACATATGAAGGAGGTCGGACGTGTCCTTGGACAATCTCGACGATATTGCAGTGTCCTACGGTTCGCTGCACAACGCCTCGGAAGGCATCAAGAAGAACGCTGAGCGTCTCCGTGGCGACATGGAGATGCTGCAGTCCGAACTGAAGTCGGTCGTCGAATCCTGGGAAGGCGAAGCGCAGCAGGCGTACGCCCGGGTCCAGACGAACTGGGACAAGCAGGCTGACGAACTCTTCAACGTCATGTTGAAGATCGCCGCCCAGGTCAATCAGGCCAGCGACGACTACCGGCATACGGACCTGAAGGGCCGGTCGTACTTCGACATCTGAACACGGCCCGGCACAGAGGCCGGATTGAGCGGGGTGGGCATACGCGGGAGGTGCCCACCCCGTTTGCTGTCCTCCGATGTTCCTCCCTGGCGGTTCCGGTTTGTCACCGGAACCGCCATGAGAGCCTCACGCGGAGGCCGACACGGCTTACGCCTTGGCGCGGGCCGCATCCTGCAGCGTGTCGTAGTGCGTCAGGTCAGTCTTGGCCTTCAGCGGTTCATTCGCACAGCCGACTTCATGTGCCATCTTGCGGGCAACGGCGTGGAGCGCCGTCATCTGGTTGTCGCGGGGATTGGCTTTGGCATCGCGATTGCGTGGCAGGGCGCTCTCGGACTGGGCAAGAAGGAACCTGTCGCGATCCGGAGAGGCGGAGTCGCCTGGCGGCGTACAAGGCACGTAAATGCGTGCGCGGTCGGTGGAAGATTCTCCTACCGCCCCGTCCAGGTTGTAAAAGGTGGAGCCGGGCGATGTTTCAGAGGTTTCTTCAAGAGAGAAGGCGTAGCGCCAGGCGAAGCTGAACGTGAGATCGTCCCCTGCGTGCTGGTCACGAAGTGCAATGGAGCAGACGTCGCTTCCCGACTCGTCACCCGCACCCAGCGGGTGAGTAAGCCCATCCTTCATCTCTTTGGCAGCCTCTGAGACATCACCGTCATGGTCGGTCTCCAGGGCGGAGGTACCGAGCAGGTCGGTCAGGGCATTCTTCGCCGTGGAGTCGCCGGCAATTCCGCAAAGGTCTCCTGCCTTGGCCGTGGCCTCATCGTCGGCAGGCCCGGACGCACACGAAGTCGCCCCGAGGGCCAGTGCGCCGACGGTTGCGGCGATCAGAAGATTCCGAACCATTTGTGGTCTTCCTTGTGCTCGTACGGCTTGATTCCCATGTCGTTCGTAATGTTCTTGCCCGATGTGTAACCAAGGATGGACGACTCTTGCAGTTCGTTCATTACGGTATTTCTATCATCCGTCGAGAGACCGTTGTTCTGTGCGTAGATGTCGCCCGGAATGCGTGCCCTCCGAGACCCGGTCTCAAAGTAGGCCTTCAGTACTTCGTCCTTGTCTTGGGCATCCTCGAACTTCTTCGATGAGGCATCGGCGCCGGCGCTGTACTCTTCGCCGAACCAAGTGTTGAACGCCTCTCCCGCGGTGTCCGCAGCAACGGGTGCGACCACCGCTCCGGCAGCCGGGTTGAACATCCCCACGGCCAGCCCCGATGCGCCGCCGGCTACGAGTCCGGCCCAGTCTCCTCCCGTTTCCAGCTTGCTCTTGTAATCCTCGAGTTTGGCGTCGGAGTCGCTGGCCACCTGGTTGCCGTAGGTGTAGTCGAGGACGCTCTGCGTCGTTGCATTGACACGTGCTGTCAGCTTGGCTTCCGAGTAGTGAAGCATTCCGTGCTCGTCCCGATCGGGCGGGTTGTCCATCATGGTGCTGAGCGAGTAGCTGTTGTTGGCCATGGAGACGGCGGCGTGGGCGTCCTTGTCGCGAGCGATGACGCTGAGGAAGTCGACGGCGTCGCCGTTACTGATGTTGAGCGCGCCCTTGTATCCGGCCTTGAAAGGTGAGTGCGCACGGGTCTCCTCAGGGCTGCCGTATTCCCCCGAGTGGTCAAATTCGTAATCCGAGACGCCGTAGTTGATGTCGTCGATGTAGGCCGCCCCCATGCGACCCAGGCTGTCGGCGACGCCCTGCTGCTTGTTCATCAGGTCGCCGTCGCCGGTGTAAGCGGCGATGACCTTCTTCATGACGTCGGCAGTGTCCTTGTTGCGATGGTCGGTCAGCTCGGCGCCCGACGGCTTGTCGTCGTAGGGGTAGCCGATGGTCGCCGCCTCCAGCGCATGCCCCATTGACTTGTACCCGGCGACAACCTTCCCCTCGCCCTGGAGTTCGCCGTCGACGAACCATTCGCGGTTGTTGTCGCCGCCCTTGACCAGGTAGTTGAAGATGGAGTGCTGCTTGCCGTCGCCGCCTTCGAATTTATCGTTGAAGAAGTCGGTGGAGGCGTCGGGGCTGTGGCCGAGGGACTCCATGAGGCCGGTCATGGGGTCGCTGCCGAAGTCGTTCTCGGCGCCGAAGTTCAGCTGGCCTCGGTTGCGGGACCAGAGGTCTGTCGGACTCATGCCGTTCTTTTCCTGCTGCTGGTTCTCGAAGTGCAGGAGTGACTTGCCGTACTTGTCGAGGAACTGGTCGTCGAAGTCACCCTTGCGCATCAGATTGCTCATGACCTGGTAGCCGAAGGGCGCGTTCGTGCTGGCGGCGGGACCGTTGAACTGGTTGTCGCCCAACTTGATGACGGAGTTTTCCCACTGGTGCATGGCCGGGCTTTCGGTGCGGGTGGCCGCGGCGAGGGTGAAGCTGAGATTGTCCTGGAGTTTGGCGACTGCCTTCAGGCGGTCGGGGTGGGCCTGCGGGCCCATTCCGCCGCCCGGATCGGCGATGTTGCGCCAGAATTCCAGGGTTTTCTTCGGGCCGAGTTCGGTGGCGAAGCGCTCGCCGAATACCGGGTCGTTCTTGTGCTTGGCCAGGTAGGCGTTGAGGTGCGCCAACTGCTTGTCGCTCAGCTTGTCCAGGCTTGCGAGCTTCACCGCGGCGTCGGCGTCCTTCGCCGCCGCCTTCTCGCCGGCCAGCGCGTCCTTCATGCTGTCGGCGCCGTTGGAGTTGAAGCCGTGCTTGGCACCGTTGGGGTCCTGCTGGAGGGCCCAATTGAGGGCGTCGTCCGCATCGGTGGCGTCCTTGCGGGCGCGGGTGATGCGTTCCTGGAAGTGCGTGATGTCCTCGGCGTGCTTCTTCTCCGCCTTTTCGTAGTCCTTGTCGCCGGGATCGCCCTTCGGGACGACGCGACCGCCTTCCGTGATGCGCAGGTCGGCGGAGTCACCGACCTCGGTGCGCACGGCCTCCAGGCGGCTCTTGGCGGACTTGAAGCGCTCCAGGGCGTCGTCGAGAAGGCCGTGGATGTCCTTCGCCTCGTCCGACGCCGCTTTGAGTTGCTTCTCGACGAGCTCGAACTTGTGGAAGGCGGCCTTCGCGGTCTCGCCCTTCCAGTTGGAGTCCTGCAGACCCTTCGTCACGGTCGTGCGGAAGGCGGTGGCGGCTTTGTCGAATTCGCCGGGGAGTTTCTTCCACTTCTCGACGGCGGTGGAGAGGTGGGAGAGATTGGCGCCGATGACGGTGGCGTAGCTCAGCATGGTCCGATCCGGTGTTCAGAGCGACGTAGTGGGGGAGCTGCGGGGCCCGGCTGAGGCCGGTCCCCGGTCACTTCTTCTTGCTGTCGCCCTCGTCGGGCTTCTGCTTAGCGGCCTGCGCGAGGTCCTGGGACTTGAAGGACTGGGCGGCCCCGCGGAGCTGGCCCGCCACTTGGTGCTCCAGTACGCCCATGAGGTAGTCCATCTGGCTCTTCCAGCGTTCGGTGAAGGCGTCGATGCCGGTGGCCGACTCGAAGCCGTCGAGTCCCTTCCGGGCCGACTTGATCTCCTTCATCGCCGCGTCGTCGGCGGTGGCGAAGTCATGCCGCACGGTCATGGCATTCTTCGCCCGCTCCTTCAGCACCGACGGTGTGACGTGCAGTTTCTTGCCGTCATCGGCCCCGCCGCCACCCCCATTGGCGCTCGCCAGGCTCATCCGGGCGTTCTCCTGGCGGGACGCCGCGGCCTCGGCCTTGAGCGAGGCCCACTCGTCGTGGAAGGACATGGATGTCCGCTCCCCCGTAGTGCGGGACCCGGTCCTGGAGGCCTCGCGGTACCGGCGGGTACCTCGTGCGGCGCGGGTCGCGGGTCATTTTCGGTTCTGTCTGATCAACGTATCAAGGGGCCGGACCCGGATCCGGGCGTCCGGCCCCATCGTGCTCACTGCTCGGGCATCCACCCCAGCTGCACCAGTGGCGTGCCCCGCTTGCGGGAGACGAAGTAGCCGCGGCCCGCGGGCAGCGGGTGGGGGCGGACCCCGCCGAGTACGTCGCCTTCGTTCCGGTCGCCCGAAAGGACGACCCCCTGCGCACCCAGTTCCTTGATGCGCTGCATGAAGGGCTCGAACATCGAGCGGGAGGCACCGGCCGAACTGCGGGCGATGATGAAGCGGATGCCGATGTCCCGGGCGAAGGGCAGATTTTCGGTGAGCAGGGCCAGCGGGTTGCCGCTGGAGGTCGCGACGAGTTCGTAGTCGTCGACGACGATGAAGACCTTGGGGCCCGACCACCAGCTGCGGTCGCGCAGCTGCTGGGGTGTGACGTCCGGAGCCGGTGCGCGCCGGTTCATCAGGCCCTGGAGTGCCTCCATATGGGGCTGCAGGGAGTTCGCCATGGGCGCGTACTCCAGGAGGTGGGAGTCCGGTACGGCGCCGAGCAGGGAGCGGCGGTAGTCGCCGACGACGATCTTCGCCTCGTCGGGGTGGTACCGCTCGGAGATCTGCTTGGTCAGCAGCCGGATCAGGGCCGTCTTGCCCGACTCGCTCTCGCCGAAGACAAGGAAGAACGGGTCGGTCTCGAAGTCGACGAAGACCGGTTGCAGGTCGGTCTCGTCGATGCCGAACGCGATGCCGCGCTCGGGGAACTCGTGGCCCTTCGGAAGGTGGTGCGCGGGCAGTTCCCGGGGGAGGAGGCGGACAGCGGGGGCCGGCTGGTACTGCCAGTGCTCGGCCGCCGTGCGGACCATCGCGGCGGTGCCGTCGGAGAGGTCCTCCGCGGTACTGCTGCCGTCGATGCGCGGGAGCGCGGCCATGAAGTGGAGTTTCTCCGGCGTCTGTCCGCGTCCGGGCACGCCGGGCGGGACGTTGGCGGCGACCTTGCGGTCGAACTCGGAGTCCATGGTGTCGCCGAGCCGCAGCTCCAGCCGGTTCATCAGCTGGTCCTTGAGGGCGGCGCGGACCTCCATGCTGCGGGAGGCCGCGATCACGACGTGGATGCCGTAGCCGAGGCCGCGCGCGGCGATGTCGGAGACCAGGGCCTCGGCGAACTCGTACTCGCTGCGGAAGTTCGCCCAGCCGTCGATGACCAGGAAGACATCGCCCCACGGCTGATCCGTGATCTCCTCCCGTGCCCGCTTCCGGCGGTACGTGGTGATGGAGTCGATGTCGTGGGCGCGGAAGTACTCCTCGCGGCGGTTGAGGATGCCGGCGACCTCGGCGACGGTGCGGCGGACACGCTCGGGGTCCAGGCGGGAGGCGATGCCGCCGACGTGCGGAAGACCGGAGACGGCGGACATGCCGCCGCCGCCGAAGTCCAGGCCGTAGAACTGCACCTCGTACGGGGTGTGGGTGAGGGCGAAGGACGAGATGAGGGTACGCAGCAGCGTGGACTTGCCGGACTGCGGGCCGCCGATGATCAGCATGTGGCCTGCGGCGCCGGAGAAGTCGCGGTAGAGCGGGTCGCGGCGCTGCTCGAACGGGCGGTCCACGAGACCGAGCGGGACGATCAGGCGGCCCTGCTGTGCGGGGTCCGGGACGGTCAGCCCGCGGTCCTGGGTGGTGGTCAGGCCGGGCAGCAGTTCGTCGAGCGGCGACGCCTTGTCCAGGGGCGGCAGCCACACCTGGTGGGCGGGCGTGCCGCGGCCCTCCAGGCGGCGGACGATGACGTCCAGGACGGTGTCGGCGAGCGCGTCGTCGTCGGCGGGGCTACGCGGTTCGGGTACGGCGGCCGGGTCGGGCTCGGCGTACTGGACGGCCACGGGCGCCGCAGTGAACAGGACCGGGCGGCGTGCTGCCGGCACCGGGCCCGCGGGCGTGGCCGTGTGGGCGCCGGCGGAGCGGTAGATGCCCGACACGTACGCCGCCTTGAAGCGGGTCATCTCGTCCGTGCCGAACTTCAGGTATCCGGAGCCGGGCACGGACGGCAGGTGGTACGCGTCCGGGACGCCCAGGGCCGCACGGGACTCGGCGGCGGAGAAGGTGCGCAGACCGATGCGGTACGAGAGGTAGGTCTCCAGGCCGCGCAGCCGGCCCTCTTCGAGGCGCTGCGAGGCGAGGAGGAGATGGACACCCAGGGAGCGGCCGATGCGGCCGATCTGGATGAACATGTCGATGAAGTCCGGCTTCGCAGTGAGCAGTTCGCTGAACTCGTCGATCACGAGGACGAGGGAGGCGATCGGTTCCAGCGGGGCGCCGGCCGCGCGGGCCATCTCGTAGTCGTGGATGTTGGCGTAGTTGCCCGCGTCGCGGAGCATCTCCTGGCGGCGGTTCAGTTCACCGCGGATGGAGTCACCCATACGGTCGACGAGGGTGAGGTCGTCCGCGAGGTTGGTGATGACCGCCGCGACGTGCGGCATGTCGGACATGCCGGCGAAGGTCGCACCGCCCTTGAAGTCCGCGAGGACGAAGTTGAGGGTCTCGGAGGTGTGCGTGACCGCGAGGCCGAGGACGAGCGTGCGCAACAGCTCGGACTTGCCGGAGCCGGTCGCGCCGACGCACAGGCCGTGCGGCCCCATGCCGTCCTGCGCCGCCTCCTTGAGGTCGAGCATGACCGGCTGGCCGTCCTCGCCGACGCCGATCGGTACGCGCAGCCGCTCGGCCTGCGAACGGGGGCGCCAGGTCCGCTGGGTGTCCACGGACGCGGCGTCACCCAAATTGAGGAGATCGGTGAACTCGAGGTTGGCCAGGAGCGGGGCGTCGTCGTCTCCGCCGGCGCCCATCCGCAGCGGGGCGAGCTGGCGCGCCAGTGCCTCGGCGGCTTCCAGGGAGAGGCTGTCCGGGGTGCCGTCGTAGACGATGCCGCGGCCGGACTCCAGGCGCAGCGCTCCGGGGCGCGCGACGACCGACAGGCCACCGCGCGGGGCGCTCAGCTCGCCCTCCACGACCTCGACGACGGTGACGCCCTGCAGACCTTCGGGGGAGGCCAGGAGCGAGGTCGGAGGCACGTTGGCGCCGTCTAGCACGATCAGTACGTGCGGACTGTCCAGCAGCGGCTGGCCCTCGGGGCTGAAGCGCGGGCGGCCCTCGAGGTGGGTCGCGAGCATCGTCTCCAGGTCGTACATGCTCTGGGAGATGACGCGCGGAGAGCCCGCGCCGTCGGCCGCGCCCGCCGCCTGCGCGTGCGGCAGCCACTTGACCCATTCCCAGCGGCCGGCCGCGTCCGCGCCGGTGGCCACCGCGATGACCAGATCGTCGGGCGAGTGCAGGGCGGCCAGGGAGGCGACCATCGCGCGGGCGGCTCCGTGCACGGAATCGCGCTCACCGGAGATGGTCACGTGGTAGAAGGCCCGCAGCGAGACGGCCATCGGCAGGCCGTCCAGTGTGCTGTGCACGGACAGGAACTGCTGCATGGCGCCGGCCGTCAGCGGCTCCAGCTCGTCCACGGGTGCCGTATCGGGGGCGATCAGCGGCGTCGCGAGCTGCTGGGCGCCGAGTCCGAGGCGGGCCTGGCCGAAGTCCGGGTCGCCGATGCGCCGTTCCCATACCCGGCTGCCCTCGGCCACCAGCGACCACAGCTGGTCAGGGGCGGGGTGGAGGTAGAACTGCGCGTCGCGCTGCTTGCCCGCAGTGGTGCGGACCTTGCGCCGGGTCTGGGCGAGGTACTTCAGGTAGTCGCGGCGGACGTCCGCCATCTGACCCTGCGAACCGCGGCGGTAGCGGACGATCGCGCCGATGGCCATCGCGAGCGTCGACGCCATCATCACCATGCCCATGATGCGCATGAACGGCTGGCCGCTGGTGAAGTAGAAGACGACCGATCCGCCCATGCCGAGCATCGGCAGGATCTGCATCAGCATGCCCTCTTGCTGCCCCCTGGGCAGCTCCGGCGGGGATTCGAGTTCCACCGGATCGGTGGGCACCTCCGCCGGAAGGGTTCGCGGCGGACGCTTCATGACGATCTGGCTCACCGACGTACCAATCCCTCTTGACGAACGGGACGCTTCGCTGCCGGCACCCCCGTGGCGACGGCCTCCGTCCGGTCAGGAGATCCTAGTGGGCAGTGAAGTGACGGATGAGCGCTAGGGTGACGCGCGGTAGCTCCGCGCGACCTTGGGTTGCGACGCGTAGACAGGCGCGTACCCAATTGCGAACTGAGGCGTGAATACCGGGAATGAGGGGGACCAGCAGGTGAGTACGACGGCCACGACGACGGCCGCGGGGGTGTCCACGGGCTTCAGCCGGGTCACGATCGTCGCGCCGGACAGTCGTATCGATGTGGCACTCCCCGACGACATTCCGGCCGCGGACATCTATCCCGAGATCCTGCGGCTGAGCGGGCAGACGCCCGCCGAAGGCGCGCCCGTCGGTTACCACTTGGTGCGCCGGGACGGCAGCGTCCTGGACGGCGCCCGGTCCTTTTCGGCGCAGCGCATCCTCGACGGCGAGGTGCTCATCCTCCGCCCGTTCGGCGAATCGCTGCCGCCCGCCGTCTTCGATGAGGTGTCCGACGCGGTCGCGACCGCCGTCACCCGGGACCGCACGCTGTGGAGCGACGACCTGCTGCGGGTTGCCGGGCTCACCGGCGGCGGGGTGCTGCTGTCGCTGATGGCGCTCGTGCTGTGGTTCGCGGACCCGGTACGCCACGACATGCACGGCCTCGCGGGCATCCTCGCCGCGGTCGCCGGCGTGCTGCTGGTCGCGCTGTCCGCCGTCCGCGCGCGGGTCTACGACGACCGGGCCTCCTCGATCGCCCTGGGGCTCGGCGCCCTGCCGAACGTACTGATCGCCGGCTCCGGGCTGCTTCCGCCTGCCGACGGACACGGCGTGGGACGGCTGCAGTTCCTGCTGGGCTGCGTCGCCGTGCTGATCGCATCGGCGGTACTGATCGCCGCGTCACCGGGCGGCGGCGGACCGTTCGTCGCCGCGGCCTTCGCCGCCGCCGTCGGCACCCTCGCGACCTTCGCCGCCGTCCTCACCGATCTGCGCCCGGTGGACGTCGCGGCGATCTGCGTACCGTTCGTCATCGGCGTCATCGCCTTCCTGCCGGGACTCTCCGCACGTTTCGCGCGGCTGCCGATCGGTTACGAGCCGCCGCGCACCGGCGGCTACGACGATCTGGACGCCTCCGCCGACGGGCCGGGCCCGGTCGACGCCGAGCGCATCGCCGCCCAGGCCCGTCGCGGTCACGACATGCTGGTCGGTCTCGTCGGGGGCTGCGCCGCGGTGCTGACTGTGGCCTCCGGTGTCCTCGGCTTCTCCGACTCCGCGTGGGGCCAGGGCCTCGCCCTCGCCGCCGGCCTGGGGATGCTGCTGCGTGCCCGCCTGTTCCGCTACACCAGCCAGGTCAGCTGCACTCTGGTCGCGGGCCTGGTCGCCCTCGTACTGCTCGCGGTGGGCCTGGCCCTGAACGCGCCGGTCGCGCTGCCGGACGCGCGGAACGCCTTCGACATCCGGATCATCTGGCTGACGGTTACCATCGCCGCCCTCGGGGCCGCGATCACCGCGATCGGCCTCGTCGTCCCCCGCAAGGGCCTCACGCCGTTCTGGGGTCGCACGGCCGAACTCTTCGAAAACCTCGTGCTGTTGTCCTTGGTACCGCTGTGCCTCGCGGTGCTGGACGTGTACGGCACGGTGCGCAGCATGACGAGCTGACGGGGGCGGAGACGGGGACGGGGACGGGGACGGAACACAGCGCCACGGGGGAGGAACGTCATGGAACCGCTACGCCTGGACGATCCGCGGCAGTTCGGGCCGTACCGCGTCATTGGGCGGCTCGATCCTGAGTACTCGGCAGTGCCGGTGCCGGGTCGGCGGTACATCGCTCGGGACGTGAGCGGGAACCGTACGGTGGTCGTCACCGGCCCGCACCCGCAGGCGGCGGACGACCGGGAGCACCGGGTGCGGTTCGCGGCCGAGGCGGAGAACGCCCGCCGAATACGGCAGGCCCATTCGATCCCATGGTCCTGGGCCGTCGACGAGGCCGCGGGCGCGGCCGGCGCAGAGCTGCCCTGGTACGCGGCGCCGTATCTCCCGGCTCTTCCGCTGCCGACCCTGCTGGAGCTGTACGGAGCGCCGCTGCCCGAAGGAACCGTACGGGCTTTGGGCGCTGCCCTGGCCGAGACTCTGGCCGTGCTGCACGCGGCGGGGCAGGCGCACGCAGGAGTCACCCCGGGCGCTGTGCTGGTGGCCGGCGACGGCCCGCGGCTGACCGGCTTCGGGGACGCACGGGCGGCGGCCGCGGACGGCACACCGCGCCGCGGGCTCCCCGGCCTTGCCGCCGACTTCCTGGCCCCCGAACAGCTGACGGGTGGCCGCCCCCGCGCCCTCGGCGACATCTACGCGCTCGGCGCCGTGCTCGCCTATGCGGCGACTGGACGGATCACGCCCGATCCCGGCCGGCTCCCGGTCGGACTGCGCACGACCGTGACGGCCTGCCTCGCGGCCGACCCCGCGCACCGGCCTCAGGCACACGACGTCGCGACGTCGCTGGTCCGCGGCGCACGGCAGCCTGTGGTCGCACCCGGCATCGGCGCTCCCACACCGACCAGCCTCGACGCAACGGCCGGTCAGGCGGCGAGCCTGCTGGGGCCGGGCTGGCTCCCCGGTCGGCTGATCGCCGCGATCGCCGGTCAGTCCGCTGACGTGCTGGCTGCGGAGACGGACGTCACGGAGAGCGAAGCGGCGACGGCTGCGGCCGCCGCAGGCGTCCATCCGGCCACGGAGGAGGTCACCGGACCTCCGACAACGGCCCTGTCCGGGCCGGCCGTAGCGTTGGCCCCCGCCCACGGGGCGGACACCACGCCGCACGGCGCGCCGACGGAGGCCGGAGGTTCGTCCGTCACGCGCTCGCACGTTCCCGCAGCAATCGCCCGCCTCGACTCCTCGCGCCGCGCCCTCCTCCTGGGAACGGCGGCCGGTGCGGCCGGTCTCGCGATCGGCGGTGGCGCCGTTTGGGGTGCGACCTTACCGACCCCCGACCCGCCCACCGCGGCCGAACGCCTCGCTGCCGCCCACCGCACCCGCCACCGGCTCAAGGGTGCACCGCCTCAGCCACGCTGGCGCCACGACCTCAAGGGCCCGGCGCCGCTCTTCCCGCCGTACGTCTGGCGGCAGCGGATCGCGGTCATCACCGGCCGTACCACCGTTGTGGGCCTCGACCTGCGCACGGGCAAACAGCTGTGGAGCCAGGACGCGGTACGGCCGACGGGCGTGGCGGTGGCGATCAACGACGACCTGCTGCTGATTCCGGGCCTGCCGTTCACCGTCCTCGACGCCCGTACCGGCAAGGTCGCCTGGCAGGCGAAGCGGTACGGAAAGGACGGAAACAGCCCGTTCGAGCGGTTGCTGGCGATGGACCGGGACACGGTCTGGTTCGCAGTCGGGGGCGAAGGCGGTGCACAGCGCGTCGCCGTCGCGTACGACACCCGGCACCGCAAGGAGATGTGGCGCAGCCCGCTGGCTGCGGGGTTCATCGACGGGCGGCTCACCGACGACGCACTGGTGGTGACGACGGGAACCGATTCGGGAGAGCCGGCGGACAAGGCGGACGGCGGAGCGCTGCGTTCGACCGCCCTGACCCGTCGGGACGGTTCCGGGCACGGCATCGTGACGTACGACGGCGCCAAGCAGGGACAGCGGGTCACCGCGCACGGCAGCACGCTGATCGTGGCCGCCGGCGACGCCCTTCGAGGCTACGACCTGGGTCATGGCGGAGCGGCCGAGTGGACCGTGCGGCGCCCGACGGCTGCAGGGCAGCGCGTTGTCCCACCGTTCGGGCCGCCCACCGTCCATGACGGCACGGTGTACGCCGCGGACGCCTGGTACATGGTCCACGCTGTCGCGGCCGCTACGGGAGACATCACATGGCAGCGCGACAACGGCTTCCACATGCCGGGCGTACTGCCGCCGCCGGACGTGGTCGTCAGCCCTTCCGGGCACACGGTCGTCATGGCCGGCAACTACGAGGTCGATGCCTTTGACCCCCTCGACGGCGCCCTCCGGTGGCGCTTCGCCGACCTGAACGGCAGTGGCAAACAGGCAGGCGTCCCGCTGCGCCGCAGGGTAGCGCTGACCGACGAGATGGCCGTCGTACTCAGCGGACGCACTGTCTACGCGCTGCCGGCGGACTGACGCAACGGCCCGGCGCGACGAACCGACAGGACCGGGCCGACCGGCCACGACCAGGAAGGAACGCATGGAAGCGGTGCAGCAGGGCGCCGAGCGGCACATCGGCCCGTACCAGGTCCTCCACGAGTGGAGTGGTCAGGACGGTGCTGGTCAGCACGCCGACGCCGATATCCGGTACGCGCTGGCGCGTGACGCGCACAGCGGCCGGGTCCATACGCTTATGCTCCCTGCACACCGATCGGCCGACGACCGTGCGTACGGTGTCCGCTTCCGGGCCGAGGCGGAGAACTCCCGTCGGCTGACCGGTCCGTGGCTCGCTCCTGTGGCCGCCGTCGCACCGCAGGGCACCGAACGCCCGTGGGTCGCCTACGACTGTTTCCCCGCCCTGCCCCTCCCGGCCGCGCTGGCCGCGTGCGGGGGACCGCTGCCCGCCGCCACCGTACGGGCCCTGGGTGCGGTGCTCGCCGAGACGCTGGCCCGCGCACACGCCCAGGGCATGGTGCACGGTGGGATCTCTCGTGCGTCGGTGCTGATCACGCCGTACGGACCGCGGCTGACCGGCTACGGCCTGGTGCGGGCCGCTGCTCTGGACGGCACAGACCGCACCGGAGTGCCGGGCATCGACGCCGCCACCCTGCCGCCCGAGCAGCGGACCGGCGGCCGGCCGCGTCCCCTCGGCGACGTCTTCGCGCTGGGCGCGGTCCTCGCGTACGCCGCGACCGGGCGGACCGTGCTCGACCCCGCGGCACTGCCGGACGAGCTCCGCGACCTTCTGACGGCCTGCTCGGCGCAGGATCCCGAGCAGCGCCCCGTTCCGGCCGTCCTCGCCCGGGAGCTGGCGTTCGGTGGCCCCGCTCCAGGTGCGGATGCGCTCCCCCCGGCCCTCCTCGGTGCGCTGGAGGACCAGAGAACCGCCCATCCGGCCGATATCGGCGGGGCGTTGCACGCCACCCGCCCTGCCGAGGGACCGCGGGCCGCATCCGGCGCGAGCCATCCGCGCCGTGCACTGGTCACGGCCCTCGCCGGAGGCGCCGCCGGGCTGGCCCTGGGCATGGGCGGCGTGGCGGCCGCCCGGGCAGCGGGCGTGGGCCGGCCGACGCCTCGGCGGCCCCTGCTCACGCGCGGATCCGCACCGGCCCCGTTGTGGCGTTACGAGCTGGAAGTCAGCGATCCCGAACCGCAGTTCGTCTGGCGGGGGAAGGTCGCGGCCTTTGACGCGGCCGGCCTCCGGGTCGCCGTGGATCTGCGTACGGGCAAGAAGCTATGGTCGCGGGACGACCTCTACGGCACCAGCATGCCATTGGAGGACGGGTCGATGGTGATGGGAGGCCTGGACGAACTGACCTTCTCCTCGATCCGCACCGGCCGCATCCTCCGGTCCGAGCGGGGCTATGACGGCGTCAAGGAGCCGTCCTTGGGGGAGATCATCGCCTCCCGCGGGCGGACGTTGTGGTTCGGGGGGAGCACGGACGACAACGACATGGTGATCGCCTACGACGTCACAGGACACAAGGAGCTGTGGCGTACCCCGATTCCGCGAAAATTCGTCACCCAGCTGAGCATCGCCCCGACAGACGGCGCGGGGGCGGCGGTGACGACCGAGGACGCGTTGCTGCTGCCCGGTTCGGGCAGCGCCACGGACGAGTCACCGATGGCGTTCCTCGCGCTCGACCGGCGGAGCGGAAAGCGCCTGTGGACGCGGGAGGTCGACGGCTGGCCGGTCAACGACACTGCCGTTCCGTATGTGGTCGATCCGGGCAACCGAGTGGCCTTTGCCTTGGGAGACGGCGTTCATGCCGTCGACCTTTCCAGCGGTGAGCACCTCTGGAAGCACCAGGGCGACAGCCGGATTCCGTACGCGTTGGTGCGGCACGGCAACACGCTGTTCGCGGCGGACTTCCACGGAGGCGCACAGGCCATCGACATGCGCAGCGGCAAGCTCATCTGGCGTCGCCGTCGGTCGAAGAGCTCCCGTTTCGAGAGCATCGACGTCGGCACGGCCGTGAGCCATTCAGGACGCATGTTCCTTCAGAGCAACGGCTCGGAGATCGACGCGCTCGACGCCGCGGACGGCGCCCTGCGCTGGCGCCTCACCCTCTCCGGCAGAGGCAACGAGGCCGCCGGGGCAGGCAGCTTCCTCGGCTCCGCCCCCGGAGCGGTATTCGTCCTGCACACCAATGCCCTCTACGCCCTGCCGGTGGACTGACTCATGGCCTCCCCCCTCACCCACGACGACCCGGCACGCCTGGGCCGCTACACCCTGGTCGCCCGGCTCGGCGGCGGCGGTATGGGCACCGTGTACCTCGGCCGCTCGCCCGGAGGCCGCGCGGTCGCGCTGAAGACCATGCACGCGCCGCTCGCCGGGCAGACGGAGTTCCGTACCCGCTTCCGGCTGGAGGTCGACGCGGCCCGCGTCATCGGCGGCCGGTACGGCGCACAGGTCGTCGACGCCGATCCGCTGGCCGCCACACCCTGGCTGGCCACGGAGTACGTGCTCGGCCCGCCGCTCGACGACGCCGTCGCGCTGTGCGGGCCCCTGCCCGAGGACGCCGTACGGGCGTTGGGTGCCGCTCTGTGCGAGGCGCTCGGCCAGCTTCATGGGTCCGACGTTGTCCACCGCGACCTCAAGCCGTCCAACATCCTGCTCACCGCCGCCGGACCGAAGGTCATCGACTTCGGTATCGCCAAGGCGGCCGGTGACGACCGGCTAACCCGTACGGGCGCCGCGGCCGGTACCCCCGCCTTCATGTCACCCGAACAGGCGACGGCACAGGAACACACCCCGGCGGGCGATGTTTTCGCGCTCGCCGGAGTGCTGGTCTTCGCGGCCACCGGGCGTGCGCCCTTCGGCGGCGGCCAGGCGGCCGACCTGATCTACCGGGTGCGGTACGCCGAGCCCGATCTGGCGGGAGTGCCGGACGGATTGCGGCTGCTCCTCGCCCGATGTCTGGCCAAGAATCCGGCCGAGCGCCCGCACACGGTGGAGCTGGGGCAGGCGCTGGCGGACGGCAATGACGGTGGCACGCACTTCGCCGATCGTCTCCCCGCACCTCTCCTCGCCGATATCGCGCGCCGCAGCGCGGCCGTATGGGAGATCCGCCCGGCCCGGCTGCCCGCGCCGGAAACCGACGACACGGTGGCCCGGAGCGAGGAGGCCGGGCAGCACGGCACCGGCCGGCTGTCCCGCCGTGCGCTGATCGGCGCCGGCGGCGGCGTGCTCGCGGTCGGAGCGATCGGCGGCGGTGTCGCCTGGCTGTCCGCCGACGAATCCGCCCGGGCTCCGAAACCGAAGGGCAGTACAGGCCGCCGCCCCGGCACCGCGCCGGCCATGTCGTGGAAAGTGTCCGTCTCGCGCGACGAGTTCAGGGCGACCGCGCATCCGATCGGCGGCAATGTGGCAGTGGCGGCCGTCGACGGCCTGAGGTTCGTGGACGCACGGACCGGCGCCGAACACGGTAGCAACGAGGACATCACCGATAAGGAGCGCATCGCCTCTGACGGAAAGCGGCTGTTCGCCCTGGATGAAAGCGACAATCCGCACATCGCGCCGGTCGATCCCGTCACCGGCAACCGTCGCACGCCGGTGGCCCGTGTCAAGGACATCGACAGCGGCACGGAACGGCTGCCGGCCGTGAGCAAGGAGTTGTTCCTCGTCCAGGCATCGAACAGCAAGGGCGCCTGGATCATCGCCTACGACAAGCGGACCGGCGGGGAACGCTGGCGCCACTTCATCAGCAAGCGGGCCGCCGAGTCGACCAGGATGATCACTCCGGTCGGCCAACGGCTGATCGTGTCGTCCGACGATGACATCGGCGTGCTCGACGCCCGCAACGGCCTGCAGGTGTGGACCCGCAAGCTGTCCTACTCGAACACCGAGGTTCTGGAGACCGCGGGCCGCCATGCGTACAGCCGGACGCACGTCTTCCTCTACGACCGGGAGCTCCACGCGATACGGCTGAGCGACGGCAAGGCGGGCTGGAACTTCGGCACGGACCGCGAGGTCAGCCGGCGCAAGTCGCTCAAGGACAAGGACCTCTACGGCCCGCCGGCCGTCAAGGACGGCGTCGTGTACTGCATCGAGCGGGAGAGCGGCGTGGTCGCGCTGGAGGAATCCAGCGGAAAGGTCCTCTGGGAACAGAAGAAGAGCGCCGGCCCTGTCCCCAGCTACGCGGCGCAGCCCGCCGTCGGTAAGAAGTACCTCTACACGACGCCCGAGAGCAGCCAGTGGGCCATGGCCATCGACCTGCGCACCCACCGGGCGGCCTGGACGTTCCAAGGCCCGGGCGAGAACGACTACACCGCACGGATGACCGCGCTGCCTGACGCCGGCCGGATCCTCATGGAGGGCGGCATCACCGTCTGCGCCATCCCCCTCGAATAACCGCTCATTCCTCCCTCGCGTGCCCCGCTCGAATCACCCCAGGAGCTCTCCCCATGGACCCCCTCTCCACCGGCGATCCACTCCGCCTGGGCCCGTACCGCCTCCTCGGTGTGCTCGGTGCCGGTGGTATGGGCAAGGTCTACCTCGGCCGGGGCGGGCAGGGGCAGCCGGCCGCGCTGAAGGTACTGCGGCCGGAGCTGGCGCATGACCAGCAGATGGTGCGGCGCTTCCTCCGGGAGGCGCAGGCGGCCCAGGCGGTGACCGGTAAGGGCGTCGCGCGGGTGCTCGGGGCGCAGACCGAGGGCGGACGGCAGTGGATCGCGACCGAATTCCTCGCGGGGCCCACCCTCGACCAGGCCGTGCAGCAGTACGGCCCGCTGCCCGAGTCCGCGGTACGGGTCCTGGCCGGCGAACTTGCCGCGACGCTCGGCGACGTCCACGCCGCCGGCCTGGTCCACCGGGACATCAAGCCCTCGAACATCGTGCTCACCTCCGGCGGGCCCCGGGTCATCGACTTCGGCATCGCCCGCCCCGAGCACGGACTGACGCTGACCAGCACGGGACAGGCCCCCGCGACGCCCGGGTACGGCGCGCCCGAGCAGGTGCTCGGGCAACGCACCGGACCGGCCGGTGACGTCTTCGCGCTGGGCGCGGTGCTCGCCTATGCGGCGAGCGGGCGGAGCGCGTTCACCGGCGGGCACGTGGCCGCAGTGCAGTACGAGGTGGTCCACGGCGAGCCGGACCTGAGCGCGGTCCCGGGAGCCCTTCGGCAGCCGATCGCATACTGCCTCGCCAAGGACCCTGCCGCCCGCCCCAGCCCTGTATGGCTCGCCCGCGCCCTGACACCACCGCGCCGCCCCGCCCTTCCCTGGAAGAACGGCCCGCTCGCGGCCGAGATCACCCAGCGTGAGGAACATGCCCGCCGGCTCGCCGAAATGCCCGGTGCCGAAGCCGCCGGCGTGCCCCGGCGCAGGCTGCTCGGCGCCTTCGCGGCCGGC
>NZ_JBEPFC010000093.1:0-28383 GCF_040301705.1 Streptomyces sp. NPDC000151
GCCGCCCCCGCGGCGCTGCCCCGGCCCGAGGACACCCAGGAGGACGTCCCGGTGGTGACCGGACGGACCGCCAACGGGCTGCCGCAGCGCCGCCGCAAGTCCCGCGCCACCGCGCCGGCCCAGCCCGCGCCCCAGGCGTCCACCGCCCCCGACACCGCAGACCACCGGTCCTCCGCGTCGGAGGCCGCCCCCGAGGTGCAGCCCGGCATGTGGCTGGCGGCCTTCCAGAGCGGTCTCTCCGGAGATCCGGGCGGGGCCGCCGGGCCGAAGAGTGACGAGTCGTCGGAAAAGAGTGAGTTGCCATGATTCAGCACCGGGCCAACATGGACTGGATGCTCAAGGACCTGGCGGAGAGCGTCCCGCAGACCCGCAACGTCGTCGTGCTGTCCTCGGACGGCCTGCGGATGGCCCAGTACGGCACGGACACCGACACCGCCGACCGGCTGGCCGCCGCCTGCGCGGGGCTGCAGTCCCTGGCCGGCGCGGTGTCCGCCGAATTCCCGCACAGCGACGGCAAGATGCGCATGGTCGTCATCGAACTGGACGGCGGCTTCTTCTACTTGATGGCGGCGGGCGCGGGCGCCTACCTCGCGGTGCTGGCCGACGAGGGTGTGGACGCCGGGCTCATCGGCATGAAGATGCGCGACCTGGTGGCCCGGATCGGCGAGCACCTCAGCAGCCCGCCGCGCGGCGAGGGATCGGCCGCGTGAGCGGAGCGGGCCAGGATTGGGAGGACGAGAGCCCCGAACGGCTCTACGTGATCACCGGCGGGCGCTCCGGCGCCGCCGCGCAGACGTTCTCCCTCGACCTGGTCACGCTGATCGTGGCCAAGGCGGCCCCGCGACCGGGCATCCAGCCCGAGCACGCCGCGATCATGCGGCTGTGCCACTCCCCGCTGTCGGTGGCGGAGCTCTCCGCCTACCTGAAGCTACCGGTCAGCGTGGTCACCGTGCTCCTGGGCGACCTGCTGGCCGACGGGCGGGTCGTGGCGCGCGCGCCCGTACCGCCCGCAGAACTTCCGGACCGTTCCCTTATCGAGGCGGTGATCCATGGACTTCAACAGCTCTGACCCGGCCGCCGGGCAGGCGCTCGCCGAGCAGCCCGTGGCAGGGCAGGCGCTCGCCGCGGAACCGGTCGCCGGGCCGCGGAGCGAGGACGCGCTGCCGGACTCGGCCACCGCCGCGGTCAAGGTGGTGATCGTGGGCGGTTTCGGGGTCGGCAAGACGACCCTGGTGGGCGCGGTCAGCGAGATCCGCCCGCTGACCACCGAGGAGACGATGACCCAGGCCGGCGTCGGCGTCGACGACACCCTGGGCATCGAGCGCAAGACCTCCACGACCGTCGCGATGGACTTCGGGCGCATCAGCCTCAACGAGGAGCTGGTGCTCTACCTCTTCGGCACGCCCGGCCAGCAGCGCTTCTGGTTCCTGTGGAACGGCCTGTTCGACGGCGCGCTGGGCGCGGTCGTACTGGTCGACACCCGCCGCCTGGAGGTCAGCTTCGACGTCATCGGCCGCCTGGAGGAGCGCGGCGTGCCCTTCGTCGTCGCCATCAACTCCTTCCCGGAAGCCCCGAAGCACGACGTCGAGGAACTCCGCGAGGCCCTCGACCTGCCACCGGAGGTCCCGATCGTGGACTGCGACGCACGGCTGCGCACGTCGAGTCGGGACGTCCTGATGACGCTGATGCACTACCTGCACCAGCTCGCTGTCAGCGCTGAGGCGTCGTGATACGGCCGGGACGGCGCATTCCGGCGCCGTCCCGGCCGTATCCGGCTGCCTGACCGCCCCGGCGGCGTTCAGCTCGCTCTGGGTACCACCGTCATGGGGACATGGTCGGGGTGGACCATGGCGGAGGTGGCCTTCCGGGGTGTGTGCCCGGGGACCGGACGCAGGGTGTACCGCTGGAGGATGGTCGCCACGGCGATGGTCGCCTCCGTCCAGCTGAAGGCGTCGCCGATGCACATCCGGTTGCCAGCGCCGAAGGGGAAGAAGGACTGGCGCGGGATGTCGTCGCGCAGCCACCGGTCGGGGTCGAAGTCGTCGGGGTTCTTGTACAGCTCCGGGTGCCGGTGCACGGCATAGAGGCTGAAGGCGACCTCGGTGTCCGCGGGGATCCGGTACGTGACCTCCCGGCCGTCGGGCCTGCTGTCCGTCAGCTCCACCGGCTCGGTGGTACGCCGCATCAGCATCGTGACACCGTAGAGGCGGATCACCTCGTCCAGTACCCGCTTGACCGTGCCGAGCCGCGGAACGTGGTCGATGGTGACCGGGCCGTCGCCCACCACCTCGTCGATCTCTTCCAGCAGTTGCCGCTCGACCTCCGGGTGGCGCCCCATCTCGTGGAAGAACCAGCTCAGCGTCGAGGCGGTGGTCTCGGTGCCGGCGAACAGGATGGTCACCAGCTCGTCCCTGACCTCCTCGTCCGTCAGCGCCTCGTCGGTGTCCGCGTCCCGTGCGGACAACAGCAGGGCCACCAGGTCGTCCCGGTCGCTCCTCGCCGACAGCCGGGTGTCTGCGACCACCTTGTCGATCACCGCGCGCATGTCCCGCGCCGCCGCGTCGAACTTCCGGTTCGCCGGGATCGGCAGCCCGTCCAGGAACGTCGGGAACGCGGCCCGGAGCAGCATGTACTTGAGGATGATCGGCAGGTTCTTGCGGACCGACTCCACGGCCGGCTGACCGAGGTCGGCGGAGAACATCACCTCCGCGAGCGTGCGGATGGTGTACTCGCCCATTTCCTGTTCCAGGGCGAGTTGCTGCCCCGGCTGCCAGGAGTCGACCAGATCCTGGGCGCGTTCGCTCATCGTGGCCGCGTAACCGGCGATGCGCTCCTTGTGGAACATCGGCTGCATCAGCCGCCGATTGCGGCGGTGCACCGGGCCGCTGGAGGTCGCAAGCCCCTTGCCCACCAGCGGCTCGACGCGGGTGTACAGGCGTCCCTTGACGAACTTGGGGGCGTGCGTGACCAGCACCTGGCGGATCAGGTCGGCGTCGGTCGGTACGTAGACGGGCATCGTGCCCAGATCCACTCGCACCAGCGGACCGGTCTCCGGCAGCGACTGAAGGAAGTCCAGCGGCCGGCGCCCCATTTTCACGGCGTGCCCGAGGAGCGGTATCCGACCCGGAGCACGGGGGATGCCGTGCGCGTCGACGATCACCAGGAGAATCCTTCCGCCACGCCGGCGCGCGCGCCGGCCAAGGAGAGACCGGCGCCCAGGGGCGCCCGGTGCGGTGCGGTGCCGGTGAGCTGGTCCAGCACCTCCCACCACCAAGCGATGGACGGAATGTCCACCGGCCCCGTGCCGGTGGGCGTCGCGCTGAAGCGTGCGGGCAGCGCCGCCGGATCGTCGGGCGTGGTGTAGCGCACGGAGGTGATGCCCCAGTCCATCGAGCCGCGTACGAAGTGGCCCAGGTCGGCGAGGTACTGCCGCAGCTGCGGGCTCCCCTGCTCCGCGAGCGCCGCGCACAGCTGCTGGAAGAGGACCATTACACGGTCCCGCTGGCCGATGGCCTCGGTCACGGCCCGGCCGGTGGGCAGACCCCGGTGGTGCTCCAGCACACGGATGACGTTGAGGTAGTAGCCGCCCGTCCGGCTCCGCTCCTTGACCTCCTTGTGGTACGAGAACAGGTCGTTGTCCCAGCAGATCACGAAGGATGCCGCCTGGGCCGCGGCCCGTACGCCCGGCAGTGCGCGCTCCTCCGGCCGGAGTTCATAGCCGTGGGCCATTTCCAGCATCGGCAGGACGACCGTGGTCGCGCCGTCGTAGAGGCGCATCAGCGTGTAGTCGTCGAGCTCGGGCACGCTGCCGGCGGTGCGGTGGGACGCCTCCCAGATCACTGACAGGAAGTACTCGCGCAGCGCGTCGATCCACGCCTTCGTCTGCCCGGCGGTGCCGTACTCCGCCACTCTGGCCCGCAGGTCCCGCAGTCCGCGCGCGAGGGGATCGTCGGTGAGGATGGCCGCCTCGGGATGCTCGGCGACCCACAGAAGGCGCTGCAGGGCGGCGTTGAGCGCGCCCGGCGCAAGGCCCAGGTCGCCCTCCTCGCACAGGCCGTCGTCCACTCCGAACAGCCACAGGACGAAGTCACCGAGGACCTGGACGACTTCCGTGCGGCCCGAGGGCAGGATGCGTGAGGCGAAGGAGCCGATCTCCTGCGTCACCAGCCGCTTGCGCAGCCCCGCGGAGCCGATGTCGAACGCGTGCGCCCAGGCGGCGGTCCGTGCGTCGATGTCCGCATGGAGCGGGTGAATGGCCGGTGGTATAGGGGCGTAGGTCGGGGGAACTATGAGCGCGGTACTCACTCCGGCCGCCTTCCTGTCGGATGCGCTACATAGCGCGCACCCACCGTGATCAACAGCCCGCATGGTACGCATGGCCCAAAAATGATCAATAGGGCCAACATCACGTGTGCGAACGGAAGGGAAGGGGGAGACAGCCCAGATGCCCCAACCAGTGGTCGACCAACGGTTTCCGGGACAAACGGAATGGCCCGCGGCGGCGAACTGCCGTGCGCCGCGGGCCTCATGAGGTCTACACAGTGGCCGACGCGGCGCTCGTGACCGGGCAGCCGCCGGCCGCGCGCCGGCTGTGACCGGAGAGCGTACCGGAGCTGAGCGCCACCTCGGGGCGCGGCCGGAAGCGTACGGGCAGTGCCGACAGGCGCTTGGAGAGCAGTACGTACTGCCACTGCACCTCGTCCTCGGACACGGCGAGTTGCATGTCGGGCAGCAGCGTCAGCAAGGTGTCGATGCCGGTGTCGGCGATGGCCCGCCCGATGTCCTCACCGGGGCATCGGTGAGGACCCGCGCTGAAGGCGAGATGCGAGCGGTTGCCGTGCACCGGGACGGACAGGTCCGGTCGGATCTCCGGGTCGACGTTCGCGGCGCCGGGGCTGAGCAGCAGCATGTCGCCGGCCTCGATCCGCCAGCCGTCGAGCGTGGTGCCGGCGGTCGTCCAGCGGCCGGGGAGCACGGAGAGCGGCGGCTCGTCCCAGAGCATGCCGTCCAGCGCGTCGGTCAGCGTCATGTGACCGCCCGACAGATTCGCGCGGAACCGCCGGTCGGTCAGATTCATGTGCAGGGTGTTCGCGATGAGATTCGCCGTGGTCTCGTACGCGGCGATCACCAGCAGCCGCAGGTGCCCGAGGACCTCGTCGTGGGAGAGCCCGGACTCGTGCGTGCTCAGCCAGCTGGCCAGGTCGTTGCCCGGCCGGTCCTGCTTGGCCTTCTGCAGCGAGACCAGTGCGGTCTTGATGACCTCGTTGCTGGCGGCGGCCGTGTCGCTGCCGGTCATGAGGTCGCGGGCGGCGTCCGCCAGCCGTGGGCCGTCCGCCTCGTCCATGCCCAGCAGTCGGGTCATCACGAGCATCGGCAGCCGCTCGGCGTACTGGCCGACCAGGTCGGCCTCGCCGGTCTGGATGAACTCGTTGACGAGCATCTTGGTGTACCGGACCACGTAGCGGCGTATCCCGTGCCGGTCGAGGTCCTCCAGGCTGTCGGTGACGGCTGTCCGTGTCCGTGCGTGCGCCGTACCGTCGGTGAACACGCACGTCGGCTCCCAGTCGACCGTGGGGCCCAGCGGCCAGGCGTCGGGTACCTGGTCGTCGAGGTTCCACAGCCGTGAGTCACGGGTGTACGGGTACGGCGTGCGGGCGACATCGAGGTTGGCCTGGTACCCCAGCACCAGCCAGACCGGCAGGTCACCCGGCAGCAGCACCGGAGCCACCTGACCGTACGTGGCGCGGAGCCGCGCATACAGCGCCGTCGGGTCCGCGGCCTCCGGGCCGTGCAGCCGGAGCAGTCCGCCCGGGTCCGTCTCGCTCAGGGGCCGGCCCACGTGTGCCTTCAGCTCGAAGCGGGCGCGGACGTGTTCGGGGATCGGGATGGTCACGGTCTCTCCGGCGTGATGATGGGCGAACGGGATGAGGGGAGCGGCATCTTGCACGGCAGACCGTCGTCCCCCGGAAACCGGCGTCCCCTGAGTGGCGCGTGCGCGTGACCTGGCCGGACTTCGCTCACATCCAGGTGACCGGAGCCTGCGTCATCGGCGTACCAGGCGTGATCCACTGCGTCAGGCTAACAGCCGCGCGGCGCAGCCCAGTTTGACGCTCCGCCCTCCCACACTTGCCCGCGCGCACGGACGGGCCGGGGGCCTTCGATGCGCCGCCCGACCCGTTCGTCCGCCCTCCCTCAGACGCCCCGCCGCAGCCACACCGTGGTGTCCGGCGGCAGCTGCCCGCCCGCCAACGCCCCGCTGGACAGCAGTACTTCGCCAGCGGGCAGCGGCACCGGCCGGTCCGACAGGTTCGCCAGGCAGCGCCAGCCCGTCGATCGTCCGAAATGCACGATCCCCGCGGCGCCGTCCTCCGTGGCCTCGTCCGGGGCCGACAGCCACTCCAGCGACTCGTCGCCCTGCAGCTCCCGGCGGAGACGTAGCGCCGAGCGGTACAGCTCCAGTGTCGAGTCCTTCTCGCCGTCCTGTGCCGCCACCGAGAGTTCGCCGAAGGAGGCGGGCTGCGGGAGCCAGGCGGCGCCGGGGCCGAAGCCGTACGAGGTGCCCTCCCGGGTCCACGGCAGCGGCACCCGGCAGCCGTCCCGTCCCTTGCGGGTGTGGCCCGTCTGCTCCCACACCGGGTCCTGGAGCGCCTCCACGGGCAGGTCGGCGACCTCCGGCAGGCCCAGCTCCTCGCCCTGGTAGATGTACGAGGACCCGGGCAGCGCCAGCATCAGCAGTGTCGCGGCGCGGGCCCGGCGCAGCCCCAGCGCCCGGTCCTCGGCGGGCCGGGTGCCGCCGGACAGCAGCCAGGCGTCGGTGTCGGTGCCCGGCGGCAGCGCGAGCCGGGAGGCGTGCCGGATCACGTCGTGGTTGGAGAGCACCCAGGTCGCCGAGGCACCCGCGGCGGCCGCGGTGGCCAGCGACTCGGTGATCACCTTGCGCAGCCCGGCGGCCGACCACTCGGCCTGCAGATACTCGAAGTTGAACGCCTGGCCCAGCTCGTCGGGCCGGGTGTACAGCACCCGCCGGGAGTTCTTCACCCACGCCTCGGCGACCGCCATCCGCGGCGGCGTGTAGGAGTCCATCACGATCCGCCAGTCCCGGTAGATCTCGTGCACCTCGTCCCGGTCCCAGTGCGGGTGGGTGCCGTCCGGCATCAGGTCCTGGTCGCCCTTGAACTGGTCGGGACCCATGTCCCGCAGCGGCTCTGTGAGGTCCTTGGCCAGCCCGTGCGCCACGTCGATGCGGAAGCCGTCCACCCCGCGGTCGGACCAGAAGCGCAGCGTGTGCCGGAAGTCCTCGCGCACCTCCTCGTTGCTCCAGTCCAGGTCCGGCTGCTCGGGCGCGAAGAGATGGAGGTACCACTGGCCGTCCGGCACCCGCTGCCAGGCGCTGCCGCCGAACCGGGAGACCCAGTCCGAGGGCGGCAGCTCGCCGTGTTCGCCGCGCCCGTCGCGGAAGACGTAGCGCGCGCGGGCCGCCGAGCCGGGCGGCGACGCCAGCGCCTCCTGGAACCAGGCGTGCTGGTCGGAGGTGTGGTTGGGCACCAGGTCCACCAGGATCTTCAGGCCCAGCCGGTGCGCCTCGGCGACCATCGCGTCGAAGTCGGCGAGCGTGCCGAGGCGCGGGTCGACGTCCCGGAAGTCGGCCACGTCGTACCCGCCGTCGGCCAGCTCCGAAGGGTAGAAGGGGCTCAGCCACAGCGCGTCCACGCCGAGCGAGGCCAGGTGGGTCAGCCGGCTCGTGATGCCGGGCAGGTCGCCGATGCCGTCGCCGTCGCTGTCGGCGAAGCTGCGCGGATAGACCTGGTAGACGACGGCCTGCCGCCACCAGTCGGGGTCCTGCGGGGACAGGTCGGGGGAGGCGGGGACGGTCACAGCGGCTCCTTCGTGAGAGGTGGGTTCACCCGGCGTCATCCCTTGACCGCGCCGTCGGTCAGGCCGGAGAGCACGGCGCGCCGGAAGACCAGGACGAGCAGGGCGATCGGCACGGTCGCCGCCATCGCCCCGGCGAAGATCGTTCCGTACGGGATCTCGTACTGGCTGCTGAAGAGTGCGATGCCCACCGGCACGGTCCGGTAGGCGTCCTCGCTGTTGAACGTGAGCGCCATCAGGAACTCCGTCCAGGTCGCGGTGAAGGTGAACACCCCGGCGGTGAACAGCGCGGGCCGGGCCTGCGGCAGGATCACCGACAGCAGCGTCCGGGTCGGCCCCGCGCCGTCCACCGTCGCCGCCTCCTCCAGCTCGTACGGGATGGACTGCAGCGAGTTGCGCAGGATCCAGATCGCGAACGGCAGGTGGAAGGCGGTGTACGGGATGATCAGGCCCCAGTAGCCGTTGAGCAGGCCCAGCTCGCGTTCGACCAGGTACAGCGGGGTGACCACGGCGATCGTCGGGAAGACGGAGATCATCAGCAGCCCCGTCATCACCGGGCCGCGGCCGCGCATCGGCGTGCGGGCCAGCGCGTATCCGGCGAACAGCCCGAGCCCCAGGACGATCGCGGTGGCGCTGACGGCCACCACCGCGCTGTTGAGCAGATAGCGGTCGAAGCCCGCGAAGCCCAGCGCCAGCCGGTAGTTGGCGAGGGTGGGGTGGAGGGGGATCGGCGTCGGCGGCAGTGTGCCGTTCTCGCGCGCCGTCTTGAAGGACGTGACCGCCATCCACAGCAGCGGCAGCGCGGTCACGGCGACCAGCACCAGCGCGCCGAGGTTCACCACGTTCACATAGCGGCGCACTCCCGTACGCCCGCGGCCGCGCCTCATGCCGCGCCCCCTTCGTCGACCTGGCCGCGGAACATCCGCAGGAACAGCAGACAGCCCGCGATGACCAGCACGCCCGTACTGGTGGCGATCGCCGCGCCCATCCCGATGTCGAGGTTCTGGAACAGCGTCTTGTAGCCGAGCACGGCGAGCGACTGGGTGGCCGTGCCGGGACCGCCCTGCGTCAGTACGAACGGCAGGTCGAAGATCCCGAACGCCTGGAGCACCCGGAAGAGGACCGCGACCGAGACCACGGGGCGCAGCGCGGGCAGTACGACGTTCCAGAAGGTGGCCCAGGACCCGGCGCCGTCCATCTCGGCCGCCTCGTACCGCTCCTGCGGGATGCGGACCAGCCCCGCCAGGATGATCACCGCGACGAACGGGGTGGTCTTCCAGATGTCCGCGACCGCCATGCCGGTGATCGCGGGCACGGGCGTACCGAGGATCACCGGCGGCTGGTCCAGGACCAGCCCGAACAGCCAGGTCACCGCGCCGAACGTGGCGTCGTACAGGAAGTCCCACAGCTGCGCCGAGACCACCGTGATCAGCGACCAGGGGATCAGCAGCAGCGCGAGGATCCAGCCCCGCCCGGCCTCCAGCCGGTCCAGCAGCACCGCGGCCGCGATACCGAGCGCGATCTCCACGGCCACCGTCACCAGCGTGTACCCGACCGTGAAGGCCAGCGCCTCCAGCCACACCGGACTCGCCAGCATCGTCGTGTAGTTGCCGAGCGTCCACTCCTCGACGCGGACGCCGTCGAAGGTGAAGCGCACGTCACTGAAGCTGAGGACGATCGAGTAGACCACCGGGAAGAGCGTCACCAGGGCGATCACGGTGAGCGCCGGGGCGGTGTAGAGCCAGCCGGTGCGGGCCCGGCGGCGCGCGATGCCGGCGGGCTTGCGAGCGGCGGGGGAAGGGGGCAGGGGCGCGGGCCGGGCCTCCGGGGCGGCCGTCGGGGAGACCGTCACAGCGCCTCCCCTCGGAGCGCCGCCTGCAGATCACGGCGGGAGCCGGCGAGCCCCCGCCGTACGCTCGTGCCCCCGCTGAGCACCTCGTTGACCGGGGTGAACACCGCCTTGCTGACCATCGGGTACTCCGGGGTCCGGGTCGGCCGGGCGACCAGCCGCACCTCACGGGCCAGCGCGAACGCCGGATTGGACGACCTCGCCACGGCCTTGCCGTGCAGCTGGGACAGCAGCGGCGGCAGCACGGCGGCCTCGCGGGCCAGGATCGACTGCCCCTCCTCCTCGGCGAGGAAGCGGGCGAACGCCAGCGCCGCGCCGAGGTGCCGGGAGTGCGGATTGAGGTAGTTGCACCAGCCGCCCAGACAGCTGCGGCCGCCCGTGCCGCCCTCGAAGCCGGGCCGGCGCATCACCCCGATCCTCCCCGCCACCCGCGAGGACGCCGGGTTGTCCGCGACGCCCCAGGCGTACAGCCAGTTGCGCAGGAACACCGACCGGCCGCTGGTGAAGGCGTCCAGGCTGTCCTGCTCCACGAACGTGGTCACCGAGGACGGGGAGACGCCGCGCGTGATCAGGTCCCGGAGGTAGGACACGGCCCGCACGCCCGCCGGGCCGTCGAAGGTGACCGTGCGGGCGTCGGGGGAGAGGATGCTGCCGCCCGCGTCGGCGACCAGCTCCGCGACGTTCGCGGTGAGCCCCTCGTACACCGTGCCCTGCCAGACGAACCCGAGGTCGGCGTCGCCCGTTCGCTGGATCTTCGCGGCGGTGGACGCCAGCTCCTCCCACGAACCGGGCGGCCGCAGCCCGTGTTTGTGCAGCAGGTCCTTCCGGTAGTAAAGGAACGCCTCGTCCAGGTAGAGCGGGAAGGCGTACACCGAGCCCTGGTACGTCAGCGCCCGCACCAGCTCCTCGGGATAGCGCTGCCAGTACCCCTTCGGCAGCAGCGGATCGAGCGGCAGCGCCAGCGAGTTGTACGCGAACTGGGCCGGCCAGGCGATGTCGCCCATGTAGACGTCGGGGGACGGGCTGCCGCTCGTCACCTGCGTGGTGAGGGTCGCGCGGGCCACGTCCGTGGTCGGTGGCGCGGCGATCAACTGCACGGTGATGTTGCGGTACTTCCGGCGGAACGCCCTGACCAGCACGGGCCTGAGGTCGCTGCCGTCGCGGGCCGCCACCCGCCCGGCCCACCAGCGGATGGTGACCGGGCCACGCGGTATCCCGGCGGCGCCCGAGAGGTCGGGGCCGCGTGCGACGGCCCGGCCGCAGCCGGTGGCGGCGGCCAGCGCGGCGGCGGCCCCGGTGGTGGTCCGAAGGAGGGATCTGCGGCTCAACGGCATGACGATGCGCTCCTGATGGAGGGGTGGGATCGCTGCTGCCTGACAACGCTTGCACGCTAGGAGTGGCCCCAGGGACTGTCAATGGAGCGCGCAGCAACGAAATGGCCGCTCTCCTGCATGAAAAACCGGGCGGGATGGCGGCGTTGGCGCGCATTGCCGGACATCTCCCGATGGTAACGCTGTCACCGACCGGGTCCATGTCCCCTACACCTGTGCTACGTTCCGGACCATGCCTCCAGCGCAGCGCCACCCCACCATGGCCGACGTGGCCGAACGGGCGGGGGTCTCGGTCTCCACGGTCTCGCGGACCCTGCGCGGGCTGTCCACCGTCTCGGACGAGGCCAGGGTGCGAGTGGAGGCGGCGGCCCGCGAGCTGTCCTTCGTGATATCCCGGCAGGCGTCCAGCCTGGTCACCGGCAAGACGGGAACGGTCGCCGTGCTCGCGCCCACCCTCGGCTCGTGGTTCGTCGGCCAGGTGCTGCGCGGCCTCAGCGAGGTACTGCGCGACGCGGGCCTGGACCTGATGGTGTACAGCGTCGCCGACCTCGCCGAGCGCGCCGCCTTCTTCGACCGGCTCCCGGCCCGCCGGAACGCCGACGCGCTCCTGGTCATCTCCTTCGACCTGACGGAGGAGGAGTTCGCCCGGCTGGACGGCCTGGGCGTGCCGGTGGTGTACGTCAGCCAGCACGCGCCGGGCCGGGCGAGCGTGTACGTCGAGGACGTCGCCGCGGCGCGCGCCGGCACCCGCTATCTGCGGGGCCTGGGCCACCGCCGGATCGCCTTCGTCCGCGCGTCGCCCGACACCGGCTTCACCTGCAGCTCGCGCACCCGCCTCTTCGGCTACCGCGAGGCGCTGGCCGAGGCGGACATCCCGTACGACGAGGACTTGGTGGTCGCCACCTCGCGCGGTCGGCGCGACACCTCGGAGGCGGTCGGACGGCTGCTCTGCCTGGCCGACCCGCCCACCGCGGTCTTCGCCGAGACCGACGAGATCGCCATGGAGGTGCTCTGGGTCCTGCGCTCCGCCGGCATCGACGTGCCCGGCCGGATCTCCGTCCTCGGCTTCGACGACCACGACCACGCCGAGTGGCTGGACCTCACCACCATCGCCCAGCCCGCCGCCGAGGTCGGCCGCGCGGCCGGCACCCTCGCCCACACCCTCATCGACGACCCGGCCACGGACCCGGCGCGGCATGTCGTACTGCCGACGCAGCTGATTCCGCGGGGGACCACGGCTCCGGTTCCGGCTCCGGCTCCGGAGGCGGACGCCTGACGCCGGTCGTCCGGCGCCCGGCCCGGTACCGAGGGTCCTCAGGGATGCGTGAGGGTCCCCAGGGATGCGTACTGATGGCGTACGGGATGCGTGCGGGATACGTACGCCGCAACGCACCGCTGCCACCCGCGGCACACCGGCCGCAACTCGCCCGAACCGGCCCGGTGGAGACGCCGTCCCGGGGAACCGGGACATGACACACCGGGTCGAATACAACCCTTCCCAGGCATATGAGTGTCTTATCTCGTGGACCCGCGGACTCAGGGCCCACCGTTCATCCTGGGGGAAGGACTCACCATGCGAAGCACCCGTCCCGCGCGTCGCCGCACCACCGTCATCGGTACGGCCGCCGCCGCGCTCCTCGCCGCCTCCGCGGCCATCCCGGCCTTCGGCGCCACCACCACCGCACCGCCGCCCGCGCACGCGGTCCAGGCGGCGGCCCAGCCGGCCCGCGCCGGCAGTCCCGAGTCGACCGTGGACCGGGTCGCGGACTTCTACGGGGCGTACATCGACGCCGTCTACGACGAGGACGGCCGGCTCGCCCGCGAGCTGCGGAACCACTACCTCCGCAGCGACCTGCGCAAGCGCCTCGCCGACTGGGAGGCGAAGAACCACGCCGACGGCGTCCTGCGCGCCCAGAACGTGCCGGTCAAGTGGTCCGTCGGCTACGACGGTTCCGGCACCGGCAGCGCGTACACGATCGTCACCCTCACCTGGGACTCGGGCAGCCACCCGAGCACGTCCCGGCTGGCCGTCCGCAGCTCCCTGGAGACCCGCCAGATCACGGACATCAAGGCGGCGCCGAGCAGGTGACGCGGCGCGCAGCCGCTGACGGAGGGCGTGCTGACGGAAGGTGCGCTGACGGAGGGCGTGCTCACCGAAGGTGTACTCACGGAAGGTGCGCTAACGGAAGGCGTGCTGACCGAAGGTGTACTCGTGGAAGGTGCGCTGACGGAAGGTGTACTCACGGAATGTGCGGGGGCTCGTCGGGGGGCGGGTCCCCGCCCCGTGTGTGCCGCGGCGCGCGGTGGTGGACGTAGTGGATCACGTGGCGCTCCGGGTGGTCGTGGAAGTGCCTGCCCAGCAGGGCGCCGCCGAAGACCACGAAGCCGACCCCGACCAGCCAGCACTCCACGATCAGTACGGTGCCCACCGCCCCGTAACTGACCGCGTTGGTGACGATGAGGGGCGCGAAGACCAGGTACGAGAAGGCGCGCAGCCCGACCAGGCCGGCCATCGTGGCGACGGCACCCGGCAGCAGCGCCCGCCACGCGACCTGCTCGCCGAGCAGGAACCGCTGTCCCCACCAGAAGAAGACCACGCCGGCCAGCAGATTCAGCCCGATCCGCAGCGGTTCCGGCATGGAGCCCCGGGACTGCACCTCGGCGTAGAGGTAGGCCATCAGGACGGCCAGCCACACGGTCTGCCGCCAGGCCCGGTGCCACGGGCCGACCGACAGGCTCCAGGTCTTCTCGTACCCGGTCTGCACGCTGCCGGCGAAGGTCAGGCCGAAGACGGCGAGCGCGACGAGGCTGAACGCGCTGGTCGTCGCGACCGCCGTCCGGGGCGCGGTGAAGACGCTCTCCACGGCGTCCGCCGAACGCCCCGACAGCGCCATGCCGTCGACCAGCCACAGGGCGAAGCCGCGGTGCTTGAACGGGTCGGCCGCCGCCACGACGATCAGCAGCGGTACGAGCGTGACCAGTCCCAGCGCCCCGAACCCCATCGAGCGGTGCAGCAGCTCCAGCTCGGCGCCGCGCTGCCGGAACCGCCGCACCCGCAGCCGGCTCCGCAGCCGGCGCACCGGATGGCGGCGCCGCCGCACGGGCGCGGCGCCCCGCTCCGACGGCGGAGGAACCGACGTCATACAGACCTCGTTCCCGACGTCATACAGCCCTCGATCCACTCGTCCACAGGTCCTGGTCTTCGGGGCGCCGGGCTCGATCGCCATGTCACCGACCGGGCCCCGAGCGCAGGCTCTCAGTCGTCCATCGTGATGAGGCTCTCACTCGTCCATCGTGATGACGACCTTGATGTCGTCGTCCCGCGCGGTGAACGCCTCCTGCGCGCGCGACAGCGGCACCCGCCGGGTGATCAGGCGCTCCAGCCAGCCGAGGTCGGCGCGGGCCAGCGCCTCCGCGGCCTGCTGATAATGCCGCAGATTGGCGTTGACCGAGCCCACCACCGCGTCGTTCTCCAGCACCAGGTCCCGGTTGACGGTGCCCGCGTCGATGGTGAGCTGCCGCCCGGTCGGCGAGACACCCGTCAGACACACGATCCCGTACGCGGCGGTCCCGGCCATCGCGTCGAAGACCAGCCGCCCGGCCCCGGTCGCCTCGATGACGACATCCGGCCGGATCGCCTCCGTGACCCGGTCGATGTCCTCACTGTGGTACGTCGCGCCCAGGTCGCGCACCAGCCCGGGCTTCGGGCCGCCGGTGACCCGGTCCAGTACATGCACGTCGAGCCCTCGCTGTACTCCGAGGAGCGCGGCCAGCAGACCGATCGGACCCGCGCCGGTCACCAGCACCCGCCGGGGCTCGAACCACGCCCGGCCCCCGACCCGTTCCACCTGTTCCCACGCCTTGGCCACCACGGTGGTGGGCTCCATGAGTACTCCCACCCGGCGCAGCCCCGCGTCGAGCCGGACCGCGTACTCGGGCTCCACCGTCCACGCCTGGCTCGCGTAACCGTCGCGCTCCTTGATGCCGCGCTCGGTGTAGCGGCCGTTCCGGCACATGTCGAACTCGCCCCGCGCACACGCCCCGCACGGCTCCGGATCGGGCCGCCGGACCACGCCCACCACCAGGTCGCCGCGGCTGAACCCGCTCCCGGGCGGCGCCTCGCGCACGCGCCCGAGCGACTCGTGCCCGAGCACGAGCCGGTCCCGGCCCGGGGGCGCCGCCCCGTACTCGCCGGACACGATCTCCTTGTCCGTACCGCACACCCCGACGGCGAGCCCGTCCACCAGCAACTCGCCCTCCCCGGCCACCGGACGGGGCACCTCCCGCACCTCCAGCGAACCCGGCTGCAACGGCCGGATGGTCAGCGCACGCATGCTCACTCTCACAAGCCTCTCGTCGCTCCGTCACCACCGGGCCGGCGGCCGCCCCGCCACCGTCAGGGCTGGTAGCCGTCTCGCCACCACCGGGCTGGTAGTCGTCTACCACCGTCGGGCTGGTAGCCGCCCCGCCACCGTCGGGCTGGTAGCCGTCTATCACCGTCGGGCTGGTAGCCGTCTCGCCACCACCGGCCGGTCACGGCGAGTACCCGCGACCCCCCGCTCCAGACCGACGGCCCTCGAAGCGCCCGCCCGACCCCCCATTCACCCCCACACCGCGCCCGCCGTCACCCCCACACGCCGCTGCCCCCCACCGGACCCCACCCACGGACGCACCCCGTCCCCCGTCTGCCGCGACGCACCTACAGAACAACAAAAAGGCCCTCCGAGGCGGAGGGCCTTCCTGCCGTTCGCTCACCTGGCTGCTGCTGCGGCCTGCTCCTCATCCTCATGAGTCAGAATCCGCTGAATATCCCAAGCATGGTGAGCGGCGTCATGCGCATTGTTCCGGGCGACGTCCTCGGCCCGCTGCGCACCACGGGCCGAGTGCTGAAGCACCACGCCCGCCTCCAGCGCGGCCGACACGGACTCCACCCAGAGGCTCACCGACCCCCGCAACGACCACAACGCCGCCGCGAGCGGAATGTCCTGGTAACAGCGGGCCTCGGCAAGAAGATCCTGGTCGTACCCGGGCACCTCCAGGGCCCCGGCAAGCCGCGCCCCCGCGAGCCGCTCGGCCCAGTTCCGCAGGTTGTCCGCCACATGACTGACGTAGGCCCCCGACGTCCACACCAACTCCGGATGCCGCTCACCCCCACTGCGCCCCTCCACCAGCGCCGCGTACCGCCCCGGCACCTCCCCGACCTGCGCCACCGCAGCGACAGCGCTCAAGGACCAGTCGAACCCACAGTCCCGACAAGGATTCCCATACAGACCCGCACCCCAGAGCTCCATGGAAGATCAGCCTATCGCCCCACCCCGACCAGCAAAAAGGCCCTCCCATGCCTCCGCGGACCTGGCGCCGACCCGGCAGACGGAGGGACCAGCGATGACCGGCGTGCAGGAGCTACAGGCGACACCGGACAGCTCCCGGCGCTCAGCGATTCCGTTCCCCGGCGGGCGGCCACCGGACCGCGATCGGCGGCACCAGTGCTCTCACGCTTCCGGACGGAGCCACGCGTTACATGCGGCCTCTGGGTATGAGATCCAGCCCCAGGCACTGATGCGGGCCTGTCACCGCGTTCGCCAAGGCACTTGGCCCGAGACTCTTGGGGGCTCTTGGGGATTCGATGCAGCCCCTCATCGCCATGGGTCATGGCGCCGCCACCTGCAGAAACGCGGTGACAGTCGGATGGCGTCGGCCCCTCCCAATGGCCGCCGGGGGAGTGGCCGACGCCTCCGTACAGGGAGTCGCAGGTACTCTGACCAGCAAAAAGGCCCTCCCTGGGGAGGGCCTTGGAGAGCGCCCCCGGCAGGACTCGAACCTGCGGCCAAGTGCTTAGAAGGCACCTGCTCTATCCACTGAGCTACGGGGGCCGGGTGTGGACGTGGATCACGGACCGCGGACCAGGATAGGGGGCCGCGTGCCTCGTCCCGGTTGCTTCACCTCCGTGGCACGTTGTGGAGGTTCGGTGAAGCGGTCCCGATAATCGCAGGCAGGTACGAATTCTGCATCGGTTTTGGCGCCTCACGGGACGGGTGTTGTGCACTCGTTATGCCTGAGCCTCTCCTGTCGCGGGCGCCCCACGCGTCACACGTGCCGGTTTGCGTGGGTTCGTACGGCGCGCACATAGGGGTATACGCTTCAAAAAGCCATCGAAATTGGGCATTCTTCACATGTGGCGACCTTGGACGTAGGACCCCGGATCATCGACGCGCTCTCCGTGCTGCGTGACCGCGTCGCCGCCGCACGCTTCCCGCTCCCGCTCCCAGGAGTCGCGCGCGCCCGCCGCGACCGGGCCGAGTTGCTCGCTCACCTCGACGACTATGTGATGCCCCGTTTGCGCGCTCCTCAGGCACCGCTGCTCGCCGTCGTCGGCGGGTCCACCGGCGCCGGCAAGTCCACGCTGGTCAATTCCCTCGTGGGGCGGCACGTCACCGAGGCGGGCGTGCTGCGGCCCACGACCCGTACGCCCGTGCTGGTGTGCCACCCGGACGACCGGCACTGGTTCACCGGGCCCCGCGTCCTCCCCGACCTCGTGCGCGTGTGGATGCCCGAGCAGGGGAGCGGGGGGAGCCACCCGTATGGGGAGGGGGCGGGGGCCTATGGGAGTGGCTTTTACGGGGGCGGGGACGAGGACGGGGGCGAAGAGGGCGCGGATGCGTACGAGGGCGATGACGAGGGCGACGGGCCCGCGCCGTTGCGAATCGAGACGGACCGGGGAGTCACCAGGGGGCTCGCCCTCCTGGACGCTCCGGACATCGACTCCCTCGTGGCGCGCAACCGGGAGCTCGCTGCCGAGCTGATCTGCGCGGCGGACGTGTGGGTGCTGGTCACCACGGCCGCGCGGTACGCCGACGCCGTGCCCTGGCACCTGCTGCGCACCGCCAAGGAGTACGACGTCACGCTCGTCACCGTGCTCGACCGGGTGCCGCACCAGATCGCGCCCGACATCGCGGGCCGGTACGCGGCCCTGCTGAACCGCGCCGGCCTCGGGGACGTGCCGCGCTTCACCATCCCCGAACTGCCGGAATCGGCGGGCGGTGGCAGCGGCCTGCTGCCCGCCACCGCGGTCGCCGCGCTCCGCGCCTGGCTGGAGCGGCACGCCGAGGAGCCCGCGGCGCGCGAGGCGGCCGCGGCCCGTTCCGTGGGCGGGGCGATCGCCTCGTTGCGCAGCCGGCTGCCGGCGCTGGCCGGGGCGTCCGCCGCCCAGCACGCCGCCGCGGTCCGGCTGGCGGACCGAGTCGACGACGCGTACGAGAAGGCGGCCGTACGGGTACGGAGCGGCGTGGCCGCCGGCGAGGTCCTCTCGGGGGACGCGCGCGCCCACTGGCGCGACCACGCACTCGGGGGCCGCCCCGACGAACTGCTGGACGCCCTCACCCGCGGGCTCACCTCCCTCTTGTGCTGCGCGGTGGAGGAGGCGGACGAGCGGACGGCCGAGGCGTGGCGGCGGGAGCCAGCGGCGGGCGGGCTCGGCCCACTGGGGGATGCGGGCGCGGCCGGTACGGGTACGGGTACGGGTACCGCGGTCTCCCAGGAAGTCGGTATCGCTGCGCCAGAGGAGGCCGCTATTGCTGCGCCAGGGGAGGCCGGAAGCGCTGCATACGGGGAAGCCGGTATCGCCGCACACGGGGAGGCCGGCACCGCCGCCGGACGGCTCGGCATTCTTGTGCGGCGCTGGCGGCGCTGCCTGGAGGAGCTCGCGGAGGACGAGGTGCGCGAGGTACGCGCGACGCGGGAGGCGTCCGGGGACGTACGGGGCGTGTTCGGTGGCGTACGGGCGCTGACGCGCGAGGTGCGCGGCGTCCCGGGGGAAGCGCGCGGACCGGAGCGGTCGGGGGCCGCCGTACCGGAGGAGGCCGCGGCGCTGCTCGCCACCATGTTGCTCGGCGGCCGCCGGGCACGTACGGCGGGTGAGAACCTCGCCGAACTGCTCGGCGCGCACGGAGCGCTGCGGCTGCGGGACCGGGGCGGCGCACTGCTGGACACCTACCTGGACCGGGCGCTCGCGGGCGAGCGGGAACGCAGACTCGCCCCACTGGACGAGCTGACCGTGCCCCCTGAGCAGCAGGCCGGGCTGATCGCCGCCCTGTCGGCGCTGCGGAGGGTGCCGGTACCGGGGCCGGCGTCGGGGCCCGCCCCGGAGGGGGCGATGGCGCGGTGACGGAGATGCCGGTGGGCGAGATGCCAGTGACGGAACTGCCGGTGGCCGGGACGGCGCTGGTCGGGATGCCCGTGGCAGCGGCGTTGCCGTCGGAATGTGAGTGGTACGTGCGGAGAGGGCTTTCATGGTGAGCGGTGAGTGCGAGGACGCGGCCGACTACGGAGGCGTACCGCGGGGGCGGCGCACCGTGGAGGACGAACTGCAGCCCAGGATCGACGCGTTGCGCGAGCTGATCGGGCTGTCCCGGACGCGACTGGACGGGCCGACGCTGGAAGAGGCCGGACAGGTACTGAACGCGGCGGACGAGCGATACCGGCTGTCGGGCGAGCACACGGTCGTGGCGGTCGCCGGAGCGACCGGCAGCGGCAAGTCGTCGCTCTTCAACGCGCTCGCCGGAGCGCCGTGCTCGGAGGTGGCGGCGCGTCGCCCGACCACCTCACAGCCCGTGGCGTGCGTGTGGCCGGGCGACCGGGCGGGCGCCGAGGGGCTGCTGCACCGACTGCGCATCCCCGTAGCGCAGCGCTTCGTACCCGCTCCGGGGCCTGCGGGCGACGAGGATCTGAGCGGTCTCGTGCTGCTCGACCTGCCGGACCACGATTCGGCGGCGGCCGGCCACCGCGCCCAGGTGGACCGAGTGCTGAAGGCCGTCGACGCCGTCATCTGGGTCGTGGACCCGGAGAAGTACGCGGACGCGGTACTGCACGAGCGGTACCTGCGCCCCTTGGCGGGCTACGCCGAGGTGACCTTCGTCGTGCTCAATCAGGTGGACCGGCTGCCCGGTGACGCCGCCGACCAGGTGGTCGACGATCTGCGGCGGCTGCTCGACGAGGACGGGCTGGCGCTCAGCGAACACGACGAGCCGGGCGCCACGGTACTCGCGCTGTCCGCGGCCACCGGGGAGGGCGTGGACGAACTGCGGGACGCGCTCCGGCAGTTCGTCGCGGAACAGGGCGCGGCGGGGCGCCGCCTGGCCGCGGACGTGGACGCCGCGGCGGAACGCCTGCAACCCGTGTACGTGGCGGAGGGGCATGCGGGGCTGACCGAACGGGCGCGGGAGGACTTCGAGGAACGGCTCGCCGAGGCCGTGGGCGCCACGGCGGCCGGACGCGCGGCCGAACGCGACTGGCTGCGCCATGCGGACCGTGCCTGCGCCACCCCGTGGGTACGGCTGCGGAGTGGCCGTGGCCCCGACGCGGGCGGGTCCGGGAGACATGGCGCGTCGCCCGGGCGGATCTGGTCAGGACAGACCTCGACTGGACGGAGCTCACCCGGGCAGACCTTGCCCGGACAGGCCCCGCCTGGACAGTCCTCGCGCGCCGTGACGGAGCAGGCGGTGCGGGCCGTGGCGGGCGAGGCGGCGCGCGGGCTGCCCGTGCCGTGGGCGCAGGCCGTGCGCGAGGCGGCGGACAAGGGAGCGCAAGGGCTGCCGGAGGCGCTGGACCGGGCGGCGGACGCGGCCGACGAGGCGCTGCGGGGCGGGCCGCCGGTGAAACCGCGGTGGTGGACCGTGGCGGCGGTCGGGCAGGGCCTGCTGGTCGGGCTGCAGGCGCTGGGCGTGCTGTGGATGGTGGGCCTGCTCTGCGGGATGGAGTGGGCGGCGAGGGGGGCGGGCTGGCTTCCGGCGCTGGTGCTGATCACGGCCGGTACGGTCGGCGGGCCCGCACTGTCCTGGCTGTGCGGCGTGGCGGCACGCGGCCCCGCGCGACGGTACGGGCAGGACGCCGAACGCGAGTTGAGGTCGGCGGCTGCCGGCTGCGGCCGGGCCCGGGTGCTGGAGCCGGTCGCGGCGGAGCTCCTGCGGTACCGGGAGGTGCGCGAGCAGTACGCGGTGGCGGCGGGGGTGTGAGCGGGCACCGCGAGGAGATCGCGGGCTCCGCGAGGGGATGACAGGCCCCGCGAGGAGATCGCGGGGCCACGAACCGAGCGCGAGGCCACGGGCGGATCGCGGGGCCACCAGCGGATCACCCGTATGAGTGGCCGACTTTTCCCCATCCCCGGCCCCTCCCCTCCCTGCCCCGTCGGTTGTCCACAGCCCCCGACGAGCTTTTGCGAACTCGTGCAGCATGAGTTCCAGACGCGGTCGGGGACGGGATCGACGACCGGGCCGACGGAGACCAAGAAGAGGAAGAGTAGGAACGGGGGAGAAGACGATGACCGACACGATGGTGACGCTGACGGGGAACGCGGCGACGGCGGTGGAGCACCGCTATACAAAGGACGGCGCGGCAGCGGCGAGGTTCCGGATGGCCTGCACGCCACGCCGCTTCGACAGGGAGCAGGGCCGCTGGACGGACGGCGCCACGAGTTTCTACACCGTGCGGGCGTGGCGCGCACTCGCGGACAACCTCGCCGCCTCGGTGGCGGTCGGCGAACCGCTGGTCGTACGAGGGAGGTTGACGGTACGCGAGGGGGAGCACCCGCCGGAGCGCGGCGGCGGCCGGTGGTTCGCGGCCGAGGTCGATGCCGTGACGATCGGACACGACCTGACCCGCGGGACCGCCGCCTTCCGCCGCGCCGCACGAGCCCGTACGGACGCGCTGCCACAGTCCGCCCCGGGGCAGGCCGGCTCGCCACAGCCGGCCCCGGACGACGCGGCGGCCACCACATCGCTCTGGACGACCGCCCCGCCCGGCACCGGGCCGTCCGCGACCGAGCGGGCCGATTCTTCCGCCGGTACTGCCAGTACCGCCGGTACCGCCGGAACGGGCGGAGCGGGCGGAACGGTCGGACCCAGTGAGTCCGACCGAACTCGCGATCCGCTAGCGGAAACTGGCGATTTCACGAGCGGAACTCAGTGCTCCGGCACCGAAAGTGGCGATTCCGCGCCCGGGATTGCCGCCCACACGAACGGAATTGAGGGTTCCATGGCCGGAAGTGATTCGTCGGAGAAGGTGCCAGTGTCCTGAATTGCCCCCGGGGATTTGTCGATAATCCCAGGTCAGCAGGGCTTCCTTCGGTAACGATTGCGATTCGGATCGCTTGTCCGATGGCCTGACCGGGGACGCTGTTGCGCCCGCTCTCTAGGATCCACGAGTACTCACGGGGGCCGATCAGCACGAGTACTCACGGGGGCTGATCGTTCCGTTCGGCGATCGTTCCGTTCGGCTGTTGAGTTCTTGCGTTCTTTCCGGCGGGGCCACTTCCCAATCGACCTGCCCCGCCCAGAGGGGAAATTCATGATTTCTGTGAAGAGGCGCGGTGCGGCCCGCCTTGCCGCCACGGTCCTGGCCTCGGGCCTGGTCGCGGCGGGTGCGATAGCCACCGCGGGGCCCGCGGCCGCGGATGACGCGCCCCCGGCACACAGCGGTGCGTCCGCCACGCTCGGCGGCCTGAAGACGTTCGACCAGGCGGTCATTCACGAGCACGGCCGGGACAAGGGGGTGGGTGCCGGGCTCTTCGAGATGACCGTCGACGACGGCGGCACGCTCCAGACGTACTGCATCGACATCAACAACCCGACGCAGCAGCAGGCCAAGTACCAGGAAGTGCCCTGGAGCCAGTCCTCACTGCACAACAACAACGACGCCGGCAAGATCCGCTGGATCCTGCAGCACTCGTACCCGCAGGTGAACGACCTGGCCGCGCTCGCGAGCAAGGCCGATTCCGGGGCGCTCACCGAGAAGACCGCGGCGGCCGGTACGCAGGTCGCGATCTGGCGCTTCTCCGACCACGCCGACGTCGACGCGGTCGACCCCGCGGCGGAGAAGCTGGCGGACTACCTCGAGAAGAGTGCGCAGGATCTCGCGGAGCCGACGGCGTCCCTGACGCTCGACTCGCCCGTGGTCTCCGGCAAGGCCGGCAGCCGCATCGGGCCGGTCACGGTCCATACGAACGCCCAGACCACGACGGTCGCCCCGGCGGCGGACGCCCCGTCCGGCGTCAAGATCGTCGACAAGGCCGGCAAGCCGGTCACCAGCGCGCCCGACGGCACGCAGCTGTTCTTCGACGTGCCGGCCGGTGCGGAGGACGGTTCCAGCTCGCTGACCGTGCAGGCGTCGACGACCGTCCCGGTCGGCCGCGCCTTCGCCTCCGAGACGCGCAGCCAGACGCAGATACTCGCGGGCTCCAGCGAGTCCACGGTCTCCGCGGTGGCCACGGCCTCCTGGGCGAAGCAGGGTGCGCTTCCGGCGGTCACCGCCGAGAAGGACTGCGCCAAGGGTGGTGTCGATGTCACCGTCAGCAACAAGGGTGACGAGGCGTTCGGCTTCCAGCTGTCCGGCAAGGACCACGAGGTCGCGCCCGGCAAGTCCGAGACGGTGACCGTGCCGGTCGCCGAGGACCAGTCGTACAAGATCACGGTGAAGGGTGCGGGCGGCTTCTCGAAGACGTTCTCCGGCGTCCTGGACTGCAAGACCGCCGGCAGCGGTGGCGGCAGCAGCCCGTCCCCGGCCCCGTCCGCGCACCCGAGCCCGGCCTCGGCCGGTGGCACGGGCGGCGACTCGGCCGGTGACCTGGCCGAGACCGGTTCCAGCAGCGCCACGCCGATGATCGCGGGTGCCGCGGTCGTGCTGGTCGTGATCGGTGGTGCGGCGGTGTTCTTCCTCCGCAAGAAGAAGGCTGGTGTGACGCAGTAAGTAAGGCAGTAAGTACGGCGGGAGCGAGCAGTACCCGCAGTGCGAGCAGCAGTACAAGCAGTGCGAGCAGTACGAGCGGTAAGAGATAGACCGACGGTCCCGGAGTGCGTCGTGCGCCCGGGGCCGTCGTCGTCCGCGGATCGGCGGCCGCACCCCGACTCACCGTGCCCGCGCCCTCACTACCGGTGGCTCTCGGGGGTTACCCGTTTCCTTCCGGGGACGGGCGTACGGCAAGATGGGTAGTACTGCCCACTTCCAGATCCAGACTGCCGGACGGTTTCTCTTGGCTGAGTTCATTTACACCATGCGCAAGGCGCGCAAGGCGCACGGCGACAAGGTGATCCTCGACGACGTCACCCTGAGCATGTATCCCGGCGCGAAGATCGGTGTCGTGGGCCCCAACGGAGCCGGTAAGTCCACGGTTCTGAAGATCATGGCCGGGCTGGAGCAGCCGTCCAACGGTGATGCGTTCATCTCGCCGGGTTACAGCGTCGGCATGCTCCAGCAGGAGCCGCCGCTGGACGAGTCCAAGACGGTCCTGGAGAACGTCCAGGACGGCGCCCGCGAGGTCATCGACAAGCTCAAGCGCTTCAACGAGGTCGCTGAGCTGATGGCGACCGACTACTCGGACGCGCTCCTCGAGGAGATGGGCAAGCTCCAGGAGGACCTCGACCACGCCAACGCATGGGACCTGGACACGCAGCTGGAGCAGGCCATGGACGCGCTGGGCTGCCCGCCCGGCGACTGGGGTGTCACCAAGCTCTCCGGTGGTGAGAAGCGCCGCGTCGCGCTCTGCAAGCTCCTCCTGGAGGCCCCCGACCTGCTGCTCCTCGACGAGCCCACCAACCACCTGGACGCCGAGTCCGTGCAGTGGCTGGAGCAGCACCTGGCGCAGTACGCCGGCACCGTCGTCGCCGTCACCCACGACCGGTACTTCCTCGACAACGTGGCCGAGTGGATTCTGGAGCTGGACCGCGGCCGCGCCCACCCGTACGAGGGCAACTACTCGACCTACCTCGACAAGAAGGCCGCCCGCCTCAAGGTCGAGGGGCAGAAGGACGCCAAGCGTGCGAAGCGTCTGAAGGAAGAGCTGGAGTGGGTCCGCTCCAACGCCAAGGGCCGGCAGGCCAAGTCCAAGTCCCGGCTGAGCCGGTACGAGGAGATGGCGGCCGAGGCGGAGAAGACCCGGAAGCTGGACTTCGAGGAGATCCAGATCCCGCCGGGCCCGCGCCTGGGCAACATCGTCGTCGAGGTCGAGAACCTCTCGAAGGCGTTCGGCGAGAAGGTCCTGATCGACGACCTGTCGTTCAGCCTGCCCCGTAACGGCATCGTGGGCGTCATCGGCCCGAACGGTGCCGGCAAGACCACGCTGTTCAAGATGATCCAGGGCCTGGAGTCCGCCGACTCCGGTTCGATCAAGGTCGGCGACACGGTCAAGATCTCGTACGTGGACCAGAACCGCGCCAACATCGACCCCAAGAAGACCCTGTGGGCCGTCGTGTCGGACGAGCTGGACTACATCAACGTGGGCCAGGTCGAGATGCCGTCCCGCGCGTACGTCTCCGCGTTCGGCTTCAAGGGCCCGGACCAGCAGAAGCCGGCCGGCGTGCTCTCCGGTGGTGAGCGCAACCGCCTGAACCTCGCGCTGACCCTGAAGCAGGGCGGCAACCTGCTCCTCCTCGACGAGCCGACCAACGACCTCGACGTCGAGACCCTGTCCTCGCTGGAGAACGCGCTGCTGGAGTTCCCGGGCTGCGCCGTGGTGGTCTCCCACGACCGCTGGTTCCTGGACCGCGTCGCCACGCACATCCTGGCGTACGAGGGCGAGTCCAAGTGGTTCTGGTTCGAGGGCAACTTCGACTCGTACGAGAAGAACAAGGTCGAGCGGCTCGGTGCCGACGCCGCCCGCCCGCACCGCGCCACCTACAAGAAGCTCACCCGAGGCTGAGGCTGATCGCGTGCGACACGTCTACTCCTGCCCGCTGCGCTGGGCGGACATGGATGCGTTCGGCCACGTCAACAACGTGGTCTTCCTGCGCTACCTCGAAGAGGCGCGCATCGACTTCATGTTCCGGCTGGCGCCGGGGGACGGCAGCCCGTCGTTCTCCGGCGGGTCCGTCGTGGCCCGCCACGAGATCGACTACGTCCGCCCGCTGGTCCACCGGCACGCGCCGGTGACCATCGAGTCCTGGGTGACCCGTATCACCGCAGCGTCCCTGACGATCGAGTACGAGATCAAGGACGAGGACACGCTGTACGTGCGCGCCTCGACCGTCGTGGTGCCCTACGACCTCGAAGCGGGCCGCCCGCGGCGCATCACGGCCGAGGAGAAGGCGTTCCTGCAGGAGTACCGGGACGACGCCGACAGCGCGGGCGAGCAGACGGAGGCCGTCGCCGCATGACGGTCCTGCGCCTCGCCGACGACGGGGAGGCGGCGGACCTCGCCGCCTTCCTGTCCCGGCTGCTGCATTACGACCGCGCGGCGGCGGTGCGCCTCCAGGCGGCCCCGGCCGGCGGTGCCGAGGACGGCGGCGTGCTCGCCGTCTTCGGCCGGCCGCCGTCCTTCGAGGTACTGGCCATCCGTACGGCACGCCTCGCCGAGCCGGTACGGCTGGACGTGACCGTCTCGGCCGGCGAGCTGCTCGACGGCATCGACGAGGCGGCCGGCACGCTCACCGTCCCCGCCGCGGTCACCGGCCCGCCCTGGGCCGGAATGCTGCCGCCGCAGAGCGGCTGGCGCCGGGTGCCGGGGCTGCCCGCGCCCGACGCGCTGGGCCGGATGCTCGCGGTCTCGGTCGCCGAGTTCCGGGCCCGCGACGGCGCGCTGCCGCCGGAGCAGCGGACCCGGGCGGAGCGGGACCGGATCGGCCGGGAGATCTGGTCGCGCACGGTCGGCGACACGCACCTCCCGCTGCGCGCCGTGCACGCCGCGCAGTCCCTGGGCTTCCTGCGCCCGGTACGCACCCCGGTCGGGGCCACGGGCGCCGGTCCGCTCCCCGAGCCGTACACGCTGCTCGCGGCGGGCGGCTGGCTCCGGCTGCGGACGCCGCACGGCTCGGTCGCCGTCCGCACGGGCGGCCTCCAGGGGCTGTCGGTCACGCCGGCCTGATCGGCGACGTCATACGTGAGGAGGGCGGGCGGTCCTGGGACCGCCCGCCCTCCTCACGTATGCGGGATCGCCGCCTGTCAGCCCTCGCTGTTGACCATCGAAGCGGCCGCGTACGTCAGGTAGTTCCACAGCTGCGTCTCGTGTTCGGGCGCCAGCTCCAGGGAGTCCACGGCGTCCCGCATGTGCCGCAGCCAGGCGTCGTGCGCCGCGCGGTCGACCGTGAAGGGGGCGTGCCGCATCCGCAGCCGGGGGTGGCCGCGGCCCTCGCTGTACGTCCGGGGACCGCCCCAGTACTGCATGAGGAACAGCGCGAGGCGCTCCTCGGCCGGGCCGAGGTCCTCCTCCGGGTACATGGGCCGCAGCAGCGGGTCCTCCGCGACGCCCTGGTAGAAGCGGTGCACCAGACGCCGGAAGGTCTCCTCGCCACCGACCTGCTCGTAGAAGGTCTGCTCCTGAAGCGTGCCGCGCGGAATTTCGTTCACGCTTCCATGGTCTCAGACGTACCGGCCGAGTACGCGAGACGTAGGTCCTCACGGTCTTGACGCACAGTGGAGATATGAGCGGGAGCGGTACGGAATCAGGGAGCGATCCGTACGCCGTCGAGGCCGCGGTGGCCCGGGCCGGGCTGGTACGGCTGATCACGATGGGCGGCGGGCTGACGGACCCGCGCTGGCGGGCGGCGTTCGCCGAGGTGCCCCGGCATCTGTTCGTGCCGGCGTACTACGTGGGCGTGAGCGGCGGGTACGAGCGGCGCTCGGCGGACCACCCCGACCCGGAGCGCCGGACGGAGTGGCTGCGCGGGGCGTACGCCGACAGCGCGCTGGCCACGCATGTGCGCCATGGGGAGCTGGTCTCCTCCAGCAGCCAGCCGTCCCTGATGGCGGACATGCTGGACGCGCTGCGCATCGAGGACGGTGACGAGGTACTGGAGATCGGCGCGGGCACGGGCTACAACGCGGCGCTGCTCTCGCACCGGCTCGGGGAGGAGCGGGTCACCACGGTCGACCTGGAAGAGGAGATCACCGGGCCGGCGCGGGAGCATCTGGCGGCGGCCGGGTACCGGCCCCTGGTGGTCACCGGGGACGGCGCGCTGGGCTGCCCGGAGCGGGCGCCGTTCGACCGGATCATGGCGACCTGCCAGCTGCCGTCCGTGCCGTCGGCGTGGGTGGCGCAGTGCAGGACCGGCGGGCTGATCCTCACACCGCTGGCCACGGGGCTGGTGCTGCTGCGGGTGACCGGTGAGGGGCACGCGGAGGGACGGTTCCTGTCCACCCCGGCGTACTTCGTACGGCTGCGCAGCGCGGCACCCGAGGACCGGCCCGGTGGTGAAGCGGCGGATGAGGAGCGCGCCGAGACGTGGGCCGCCACCGCGGCGCTGCCGCGCGAGGCGCTGCGCGACGAGCGGTTCCACTTCCTGCGCACGCTGAGCGCCGGGGCGCTGGACCCGCGCGGCGCGTACGAGCTGTGGCGCGCGGAGCGGCGGA
>NZ_JBEPFC010000094.1:0-28162 GCF_040301705.1 Streptomyces sp. NPDC000151
GGGCTGGCTGCCCGAGGCGACCGGGCCGGCTGCCCGAGGCGACAGGGCCGGCCGCCCGGCGCGCGGGAGACGGCAGCCGTGCCCGTCGGCCGGTGACGGCCGGCCGGGCACGGTGCCGGTGGTCAGGGGCGGGTCACAGACCCAGGTCCCACTGGGACGCCTCGTGGTCCAGGCCCGGCGTCACCTCGACGTCGAGGTTCTTCGCCGCCGCCGGCGTGTCGAAGGCGAACTCCACACTCGCGCTCTTGCCCGGCAGAATCTTGCCGTTGAAGCCCTCGCCGACCGTGCCGTCGAATATCTGCTCCGTGGCCTTGCCGTCCTTGCCGGCGCGCGCCTCGACCAGGGTCAGGGTGCTGTCGAACTTCTCCTTGCCCTTGTTCTGCACCTGCACCGTGACCTTGTAAGCCTTCTTGCCCTCCTTGTGGCCGACGGCGAACTCGCCGACGGTGTACGCCGTCGCCTTGGACACCGTGACGCTCAGCCCCGTGTCGTACTCGGCGGTGTCGCCGGCGTGCAGCGCCTCGCCCGTCTTGCCCTTCGAGCCGCCGCCCGTGTCGGCCGCGTCCTCGCCCTCCGAACCGCCGCCCTTGGGCTGCGCGGTGGAGGTCTCCAGCGACTTGTTGATCTCGTCGACCGTGTCCTTGACCGCGGTGAAGGTGATGACCGCGCCGACCACCGACAGGATCAGCGAGGCGACGGCCAGCAGCACGCCCGCCAGCGCGACCCCCTTATTGGTGGCCTGACCGCGCTTGGCGCGGCCGCGGCCGACCAGGCCGAAGATCAGGGCCAGCACGCCGAGCGTGCCGGCGAACCAGAACATGAGCGGTATCAGACCGGACAGGACCCCGATCACGCCGAGCACGAGGGCCGCGATGCCCAGGCCGTTGCGCGCGGCCTGCGGAGCCGGGCCACCCGTCGGAACCGGGGCGCCGGGCGGGAACTGCATCTGCTGGGACATGGCTGTGGGTCCCTTCCGGGAGTCTCGATCGGTTCTGACGAAACGACCTGAAGAAAGAGAGAGGAGAAGAACAAGGAGAAAGTCGAGAAAGGTGGAGCTGGTGTTGCGATGGTTCAATAACAGCAGAGGCTGTGAACCGAGTCAACACCGTTCACGTGAAAGAGTTAATTCACGGCGTGAAGGGGTTTGAGGCTGTGTCGTGGGTATGCTCGCTGACACAGGCGACACAGACGCGACGGAGCGATCGGACGGGAGCCAGTCAGGTGCCGGAGAACGCAACACCGGAGACCCCAGCGCAGACCGCGGTGGAAGCCGCGGTCGCGGCGGAGGTGACCGCTGCGGGCATCGCGCGTCTGGCCGGCGTGGGCCGGGCCGCGGTCAGCAACTGGCGCCGCCGGCACGCCGACTTCCCCAAGCCCGTGGGAGGCACGGAGGCCAGCCCCGCCTTCGCGCTGACCGCCGTCGAGCAGTGGCTGCGCGACCAGGGCAAGCTCGCCGAAGTCCCGCTGCGCGAGCGGGTGTGGCAGCAGGTCGCGGGCCACCCGGCCGGCGCCGCCACGGCCCTGCGGCACGTCGGCTCCGTCCTCCTCCTCGTCCGCGACCGCCCCGCCGTCTGGCGCGGACTCGCCCGGGCCGACGACGACACCGAGCTGACCGGTCTGCTGCCGCCCGCGCTCGACGCCGTCCTCACCGCCCGGCTCGGCCCTGCCCATCCCGTCACCGGCCTCACCCGCGAGACCCTCGCCCCGTCCAGCGCCCTCGTCCGGGCAGCCGCCGAGCTCGCGGAGGACGCGGAAGGCGCTCCGTATGCGTACGAGTTCCTGCTCGGCCGCCATCTGGACGCCAACCCCCGGCAGTACACCCTCACCCCGCCCGGCCTCGCCGCCCTCATGGCCGAGCTGGCCGGCCCCGCCGCCGCCGTCCTGGACCCCGCCGCCGGCACCGGCACCCTGCTGTACCCCGCGCAGGAGCCGCCTCTCGCGGAAGCGCCGATCGCCAAGGGCGGGCCCAAGGGAGAGGAGCACGCCGAGGAAAGGGCGCAGGGAGAAGGGGTCGGGGTCGGAGACGGGGACGGGCCGGATCCTCAGGCGCGGCCGGGGCCCGTCGCGCTCTACGGGCAGGAGGCCGACGCCGATCTCGCCGCGCTCACCGCCCTGCGCCTGGCCCTGCGTTCGCCGGAGACCCAGGTCCGGATCCAGGCCGCCGACACCCTGCGCGACGACGCCTTCCCCGACCTCGCGGTCGACGCCGTCCTCACCCACCCGCCCTTCAATGAGCGCAACTGGGGCCACGACACCCTGGCCTACGACCCCCGCTGGGAGTACGGCTTCCCGGCCCGTACGGAATCGGAGCTGGCCTGGGTGCAGCATGCGCTGGCCCGCCTCAAGACCGGCGGTACGGCTGTCCTGCTCATGCCGCCCGCCGCCGCCTCCCGCCGTTCCGGCCGCCGGATCCGCGCCGACCTGCTGCGCCGCGGCGCGCTGCGGGCCGTCATCGCGCTGCCCGCCGGCGCCGCCCCGCCGTACGGCATCCCGCTGCACCTGTGGGTGCTGCACCGGCCGGGCAGCGCCCCGCCGCCCGCACCTCACCTCCTGGTCGTCGACACCGCCGAACTCGCCCCGGGCGGGCGGGACAAGCTCGACTGGCAGACCGTGCGCGCCACCGTCCTGGACGCCTGGCGGGCCTTCGACCACGAGGGCGGCATCGAGGAACGGCCGGGCGTGCGGCGCTCGCTGGCCGCCATCGATCTGCTGGATGACGACGTCGACCTCGCCCCGGCCCGGCACCTCCCGCCGCCCGCGGCGGGAGGTGGTCCCGCCGAACTGGCCCGCGCTCACGAGGAGCTGACCGCCGCCCTCGCCCGTACCACCGACCTCGCCCCGGCCCCCGCGCCCGCCGGCCGGGCGGCGCCCGCCCGCTGGCCGCTGACCACCGTCGGCGAGCTGGCCCGGGCCGGCGCGCTGCTGCTGCGGGCCGGCGGGCCCGGCACGGCCGCCCTCGGCGAGGGCCCCGTCCAGCTCACCGAGCACGACGTCATCGGCGGCACCCCGCCGTCCGGCACGCTTCCCGAACCGGCCACCGGGGACGCCCCCGAGGATCCCGTCCTTCTCCAAGCGGGCGATGTCGTCGTGCCGGTGCTGGGCGGCGGCGCCATCGCCCGGGTCGTCGATGCCGCCAGTGAGGGCGCTGCCCTCGGCCGCAACCTCTTCCTGCTGCGGCCGGACCCGTCCGCGCTGGACCCCTGGTTCCTCGCCGGGTTCCTGCGCGGCACCGCCAACAACCGCCAGGCCAGCAGCTACGCCTCCACCGCCACCCGGCTCGACGTCCGCCGCCTCCAACTGCCCCGGCTGCCCCCGGCCGAGCAGCGCGGTTACGGCGAACACTTCCGGGCGCTCGCCGCCTTCGAGGAAGCGCTGCGCGAGTCGGCCCGGCTGGGCGAGAGGTTGGCGCAGGGCCTGTACGACGGGCTGACGGACGGGTCCATATCGCCGGGGTGATCCGGCAGGGGGAGAGAGGGCGGTGAGCCGCCGGGGCCGGTGACCCGCGGGGGAGCGGAGGGGGAGCGGAGGACGCTCGCCGCGCTGCCGCCCGCCGCCCGTCGCTCGCTGAGCCGTCGCCCGTCGCCCGTCGCCCGCCGCCCGTCGTTCCTCGCGCCGCCGCCCGTGGTCGGTGTGCCGCCGCCGGTGGTCGGTGCGCGCAGGGGCGGCTGTGACCGGACCGGGATGTGGTTCCGTACAACCCAGGCGGTGTTGTCAGTGTCGGTATATACGCTCGAAAAAAACCGCCACGACGGCCATACCGACCAGGAGCAGCAATGCACGGCCCCGCCCCGGCTCCGCCACCGCCCCGCCTCCTCAAGCCGGGCACGGTCGTGCTGCTGCGGGTGGTCTTCGTGGCGATCGCCGTGCTCAGCCTCGGGTTGCTCGCCTGGGTGACGTTGCTGCGCGCCGCGCTGGTGCACCGGCGGCCGGTGGGCTGGTGGATCTTCGGCGTGGACGCGGCGCTGGCCATCCCGCTGCTGGCCGTGGTCGGTTCGGTGCCCGAGAGCGACTGGCGAGGGGACGTTGCGCTGGCCCTGATCCTGCTCCAGATGGCCGGTGCCGTCGCGTACTACCTCGTGGTCGACATCCGTGCCCGGGCTCATGCCCGTTCTTTCGCGGGGTACGGCGCTCCCGGCCGTACTCCGGGGGCGTACGCGGGCCCCGAGGGGTACGGCGGATACGGAGGCCCGGTCGGGTACGGCGGCCCTGGGAGTCCTGGGAGCCCTCGGAGTCCTGGCGGCGCTGGTGGCCCTGGCGCGTACGGCAGCGGTTCGATGTATGAGCAGGGCACGATGTCCGGTGGCCGGCCCGGGCCCTATCCCTTCATATCCGGAGCCGGCGCCATGGCGAACCCGTACGCCACCCAGTTGCAGCCCCAACCGCCCATGGCGCAGCCGCAGCCGCAGCCGCCTGCGGTCCAGCCCCAGCCGCGGCCGCAGCGTATTGAGCGGGTGCGTGCCGAGCTGGACGAGCTCAGCGAGTACCTCCGCCGGGGTGCCAACGACGGGGAGAGCGCCGGGGGCAACGGCCACCACCAGGAGGAAGGGCGGTGAACGGCAGAGTCATCGCCGAGCGGTACGAACTCTCCGCGCTGCTCGGCCAGGGCGGCATGGGCCAGGTGTGGATCGCGTACGACCGGCGCCTGGACCGCCGGGTCGGCGTCAAGCTGCTCCGCCCCGACCGGCTGGCCGGCGCGCCCGACGCCGAGGAGCTGCGCCACCGTTTCGCGCGCGAGTGCCGGGTGACCGCGCAGGTCGATCACCCCGGCCTGGTCACCGTGCACGACGCGGGCAGCGACGGGGACGACCTTTTCCTGGTCATGCAGTACGTAGAGGGGGCCGACCTCGCCGACCACCTCGCCGAGCACGACCCCTATCCGTGGACCTGGGCCGTGTGCGTGGCGGCGCAACTGTGCGCGGTGCTGGCGTCCGTGCACGCGGTGCCGATCGTGCATCGCGACCTGAAGCCGCGGAACGTCATGGTCAAGGCGGACGGCACGGTCACCGTCCTGGACCTCGGCATCGCCTCCGCGCTGGACACCGACACCACCCGTCTCACCCACACCGGCTCGCCCATCGGCAGCCCCGCCTACATGGCGCCCGAACAGGCCATGGGCGGGACGGTCGGCCCGTACACCGACCTGTACGCGCTCGGCGTGCTGCTGCACGAACTGCTCAGCGGGTCCGTGCCGTTCGCCGGGTCGACGGCGCTGGGTGTGCTGCACCGGCATCTGTACGAAATGCCGGTGCCGGTGCGGCAGTTGCGCCCCGACGTGCCCGAGGCGCTGGAAGCGCTGGTGCTGCGGCTGCTGGCCAAGGACCCGGAACACCGCCCGGCCGACGCGCAGGAGGTGTACCAGGCGCTGGCCCCGCTGCTCCCGCACGCCGGCTCCGGAAGAGGGGAAGGGGGAGAAGGCGCGGGGGCAGGGATGACGGCCGGTGTTGCCGGAGGGCACGGGATGCCGCTGCCGGGGGTGCCTATGGATCCGACCCGGCCGTTTCTGCTGCCGCATGCGCCGTGGCCGCGCCGCGCGGGAGCGCCGGGCGCCCCCGGCCCCGGTCCCGCCCCCGCCCCCGCCCCTGCCCCCGGGCCCGCGGTGACGGCCGTACCGGTGATGGCTGGATCGTTGGCAGATGTACGAGCACCGGCTGCACCAGCCGTGCCCGTACCGCCCATGCCCGTACCGCCCATGCCCGTACCGGCCGTTGCCGTAGCGCACGTTCCGGGCTCATCGATGCCCGTACCGCCGGGGCTCGCACCGTCGGGTACGGACCCTCGTACGCCGACCCCCGCGCCGTCTTCCGCCCCCGCCCCCCTAGGGCTGGACGTCGCGGCTGCCGTTGATGAGGTCAAGCGGCTGCTGGACCACGGGCGGATCACGCAGGCCGTCGACATCCTGGGCGGCATCCTGCCAACCGCCGCCGCGCGGCACGGTGAGCACTCACCGGTCGTCCGTACTCTGCGCAAGCAGTACGCGGCCACGCTGATGGACGACGGGCAGTACCGGCGTGCGCTGCCGGAACTGCGACTGCTGGCCGAGGAGTTCGCGCGCGGGTCCGGTCCGCGGGCGGCCCGGCAGGCGCTCCAGTTCCGTTTCGAGGCGGCGCAGTGCCTGGAGCAGCTGGGCGAGGCCGCGGCGGCCCTGGAGGAGTACCGCACGCTGCTGCCGCACTTCGAGGCGGCGCCCGACGACCCGGTACGGCCGTTGGAGATTCGGCGTTCCATCGGCCACTTGTTGCTCGCGCTCGGCGAGCGCGGTGCGGCGCAGGAGACGCTGGCCCGGCTGCTGTACGACGCGGAGCGGGTGCACGGTGCGCATCACGCCTTTCCCGCGGAGGTGCGCCGGACGCTGGAGTGGCTGGCCCGCGTCCGCTGAGCGGACGCCCGGCCGAGCCGCCCCGCCACACCGCCGCTCCGCCGAGCCGCCCCGCCACACCGCCGCTCCGCCGAGTCCCGGGCCGTGCCGCGCCCGGAGCCGGCGTGCCGCCCCGCCGCCTCCCGGGTACGAAACACAAAAGTGCCGCAATCGTTGGTCGAATTGCTGGTCCGCGCCGCGCGGACTCCATACCATCGATCAACGCCAGGACTGATACGCACGCGAGGTGCTGAGGAAGGCCTCCGCAGTCGTTCATGATCTTCGCCGGGAGGCCGAATGCTCCGCCGTAGGACTGCGCTCTCCGTTTCCGCCGCCGCGATCGTGGCGGCCCCGCTCCTGTCCGCCTGCGGCAGCGACGCGCACCCAGGTGCCGCGGCCGTCGTGGGAGGCGAGCGGATCACCGTGGCGCAGCTCCAGGCGCGGGTGAAGAACGTTCGTACCGCCCAGGAAGGCGCCCCGCAGGGCGCGCAGCTCATCGAGAACACCGGCCGGCTCAGCCTGGCCACGCTCAACAGCATGATCTTCGACCGCGTACTGGCGCGCAGCGCGAAGGACGCCGGCGTCGAGGCCAGCCGGTCCGACGTGCAGAAGTGGCGGACCGCTGCCGAGCGGCAGGCCGGTGGCGCCGACCGGCTGAAGACGATGTGGCTGCAGCAGGCCATCGCGCCGCGCGAGATCGACGGCGTGGTGCGCAATCAGATCCTGATGGACGGGATCGCGAAGAAGCTGGGCGTGAACCGGCAGTCGCCGCAGGGCCAGCAGAAGCTGGCCCAGGCGCTGGCCAAGACCTCGCGCGACCTCGGTATCGATGTGAACCCGCGCTTCGGCAAGTGGAACGACCGCCAGGTCATGCTCGGCGAGGCGAAGACCCCGTGGGTGCGGACGGAGCAGAAGCAGCGGGTGTGATGCCGGGACGGGCGGCAGGTACGGCATGCGCCCGGCCTGCCGCCCGTCAGGCGTCCGCCGCCCGTGAGGCGTCCGCCGCCCGTGAGGCGTCCGCCGCCCGTGAGGCGCCCGCCGTATGGGGCGGCCTGCCGCCCGTTCCGCGACCGCCGTGCGTTACGTTCGACGGGTGAACGCTTCCGCCACCGGCCGCCTGGTCCTGCTCACCACCAGCCACCGGGTCGCACCCGGCCTGCTGTCCTGGCCCGCGTGGCAGACGCTGCGCGGCGCCGACCGCGTGCTGTGCACCGACCCGGACCACCCGCAGCTGCCGTACCTCGCCGAGGCGGGCATCGCGGTCGAGATCGCGGAGCCCACCGCCCGCGAGTTGGTCGACCACTGCGTGGCCGGCGGCCGTACGGCGGTCGTGCTGACCTCCGCCGACGGCGAGAGCGCGCTGACCGACGGGCTGGCCCGGCTCGCCGGGTCGGGCCGCGAGGCCATGCCCGACCTGGAGCTGCTGCCCGGTTCGTACGATCTGCCGGGCGCCCGGCTGCTGGACCTCGTACAGGTCATGGACCAGATCCGCGTCGCGTGCCCGTGGAGCGGCATCCGTACCCACGAGGACCTGGCGAAGTACGGCCTGGAAGAGGCGTACGAACTGGTCGAGGCGATCGAGGAGGGCGACCGGGAGGCGCTCGCCGAGGAGCTGGGCGACGTCCTGCTCCAGGTCGTCTTCCACTCCCGGATCGCCCAGGACGACCCCGACGAGCCGTTCTCGATCGACGACGTCGCGGGCGGCATTGTCGACAAGCTGATCCACCGGCACCCGCACGTCTTCGGTGACGAGGAGGCGGCGACGCCGGAGGACGTCAAGGCGCACTGGCTGCGGACGAAGGCCATCGAGAAGCAGCGCGAGTCGGTGACGGAGGGCGTGCCGCTGGGGCAGCCGGCCCTGGCACTGGCCGCGAAGCTGGCCTCCCGGGCCCGTACGGCCGGCCTCGACGTGCCGGTCGCGGGCGAGGGCATCGGGTACGAGCTGCTGGCGCTGGCCGTACGGGCCCAGGCGGAGGGCACCGACCCGGAGACGGCGCTGCGGGCCGCGGCCCGTACATACCGGGACGCGATCGTGGCGGCGGAGCGAGCGGTCTAGCCGTTTCGGTGGCGGGGGCCCTGCTGTCTAGCCGTTTCCTGGCGGGGCCGCTCCCGTCCAGCCGTTTCCTGGCAGGGCCCCTCCCTCTCCCCGTCCGCAGAGAGTCGGGGACTCCCCGACCACAGAGACTCGGAGGCCCCCCGTCCACAGAGACTCGGAGACTCCCCGCCCACAAACCATCGAGGACAACGGCGAAAGCCCCCTCCCCCACCTCCACCGCACTCTCACAGACGCTACTGCCCGCCACTGACAGTGACCGGGCCCTGTGGAAAACCGGTTACGGTCGAGGGGTGCACGACACCACCGCTTCCGCCTGCCCTGAACTCTTCACCTGGGAGTTCGCCGCCGATCCGTACCCCGCGTACGCCTGGATGCGGGAGCACGCGCCGGTGCGCAGGACGGAACTGCCCAGCGGGGTCGAGGCGTGGCTGGTCACCCGGTACGCGGACGCGCGCGAGGCGCTGGCCGACCCGCGGCTCTCCAAGAACCCCCAGCACCACAGCGAGGCCGCGCACGGCAAGGGCAAGGTCGGCATCCCCGGCGAGCGCAGCGCGAACCTGATGACGCACCTGCTCAACATCGACCCGCCGGACCACACCCGGTTGCGCCGCCTCGTCTCCAAGGCGTTCACGCCGCGTACGGTGGCGCGCTTCGCGCCGCGCGTACAGGAGCTGACCGACCAGCTGATCGACGGCTTCGCCGGGCGCGGCGAGGCCGACCTCATCCACGAGTTCGCCTTCCCGCTCCCCATCTACGCGATCTGCGACCTGCTGGGCGTGCCGCGCGAGGACCAGGACGACTTCCGGGACTGGGCCGGGATGATGATCCGGCACGGCGGCGGGCCGCGGGGCGGGGTCGCCCGGTCGGTGAAGAAGATGCGGGCATATCTGGCCGATCTGATCCACCGCAAGCGGGAGTCGCTGGCGGCGGTGGAGTCCGAGGACGAGGACCTGATCTCGGCCCTTATCCGCGCCTCCGACCACGGCGAGCACCTCACCGAGAACGAAGCCGCGGCGATGGCCTTCATCCTCCTGTTCGCCGGGTTCGAGACGACGGTCAATCTGATCGGGAACGGTACGTACGCGCTGCTGCGCAACCCGGAGCAGCGGGCGCGGCTGCAGGCCGCGCTGGCCGCGGGCGACGAGGAGCTGCTCGCGACCGGCATCGAGGAACTGCTGCGCTATGACGGTCCGGTGGAGCTGGCGACCTGGCGGTTCGCGACGCAGCAGCTGACGATCGGCGGGCAGTCGATTGCCGCGGGGGACCCGGTACTGGTGGTACTGGCGGCCGCCGACCGGGATCCGGAGCGGTTCGAGGAGCCGGACACCCTGGATCTCGGGCGCCGCGACAACCAGCATCTCGGGTACGGGCACGGCATCCACTACTGCCTGGGCGCGCCACTCGCCCGCCTCGAAGGCCGTGCCGCGCTGGCGACCCTGCTGACCCGGCTGCCCGACCTCCGGCTGGCCGCCGCCCCCGATGACCTGCGGTGGCGCGGCGGCCTCATCATGCGCGGGCTGCGGGCGCTGCCGGTGGAGTTCACGCCGGAGGGCGCGGCGGACGTACGGGGAAGCGCGGAGCCGACCACCCCGAGAGGCGCGGAGCCAGCCACCCCGCAAGGCCCGGAATCGATCGCTCCGCAAGACGCGGATCCGGCTATTCCGGAAAGCGCGGAGTAAGTCGTTCCGGAGGGCGTGCCGTCCGGCGCGCAAAAGGCGCATAGCGCATCGTCCCGGGCGGGGCGGGCGCCCGCTTCCGACGGCCCGTCAGAACGGGAAATCGCGGACGTACCGGAATGCGCCAAGGGTGCCCGGGTCGAGACGAACTGACCTGGCGTCAGCAGCGTGATCTACGCGTGATCTCCGCTACACCGGGTTGAGACCGGACCGGGCCCCCGCTACCTTGCGTGCGACAACTCAAGCCGCCGCTCGAAAGGCACTCGCATGCGCTCCGGCAACGGTAGACACCGCCGCCCCCGTCAGGCTCCCGCCCTCCTGGTGGCGGCCTCCGTCACGGGGGCCGGGCTGGCCCTGCCGCTGCTGACGGCGGGCGGGGCCCAGGCCGCCGACACCGCCACCTGGGACCGCGTCGCGCTGTGCGAGAGCGGCGGCACCTGGAGCGCCAACTCCGGCAACGGCTACTACGGCGGGCTGCAGCTGACCCTGCAGATGTGGAAGGACTACGGCGGCGAGTCCTACGCCGAGCGTCCGGACCTGGCCAGCCGCGCCCAGCAGATCGCGGTCGCCGAGTCGGTACTGAACGACCGCGGCCCGGATGCCTGGCCCAGCTGCTCGGTGAACGCCGGCCTCGACCTGGACGGGCTGATACCCGACGTGGACCCGGGCAGCACGCAGACGCCCGCGCCGCAGCCCTCCGACGACGGCTCCGCGAGCGGCAGCGACTCCGGCGACACCCAGCCGTCGGGCGGCGCCACGGACGGCGCCACGGATGGTGCCACCGACGAGCCGTCGGCCACGCCCTCCGCCACGCCGTCCGGCGACGGCACGGACTCCGGTGACGCGCGGCCCTCCGAAGGCGCCTCCGAGCAGCCCACCGCCGACCCGTCGGCCGACCCCACCACCGACCCGTCGACCGCTCCGTCGACCGAGCCCTCGGACTCCGCGCAGCCCTCCGAGGGGGCCACCGAGCCGCCCGCGTCGTCCGACGGCGGCGCCTCCGCGCCCGGTACCGGCCGGCACCGCGGCGGTACCGACGACGGCAAGGACGGGCGTCCCGAGGGGCGGCACGCCTCGCGCGGCGGTGACGCCCACCGCGGTACCGGGGAGGGCGACGGCGTGTACACAGTGCGGCCGGGCGACAGCCTCTCCGCGATCGCGGAGGAGCACGGGCTGGCCGAGGGGTGGGCCGGCCTCTACGACGCCAACGAGGGTGTCGTCGGAGCTGATCCGGACCTTATTCAGCCAGGTCAGCGCCTCGACCTCGGCCAGTGACCGCGGGCCGCACGGCGTAAGTGCGGGATGGTTGCCCCCATTTGGGGAAAGTGAGACATGGGTCTCGTCCCGAGGTATTCCGTCCGCCCTGTCCGTTCTTTCCATACCGTGTTCGACCTGCGCAAACGGATGCCACCGGTGATCGAAAACCGCAAAGTGTCCTGCGAAAAGGTGGTTTGAACCGCCGAGGGGTGTGTGTTTACGTTCTTCACCGCTCGCACCAAGCGAGCCCGCCGATCATTCGCCGAATCCTGCCGGTGATCGGTCGGACAACCGTCGCGCAAGCGCCGTAGGCAGGAGCGGGGGACCCAAGGTAAGTGCCGTACGCAGCGGAAACGCAGCGGCCGGCTTGGGGTGAAGCCGGATGTGCGACAGCGCATCCGGCCGGGCCACTCACAGCCCGAACCCGACAGCTCACCTCGCAGGCGTCGGTGAGGGAGAACAACATGCTCAAGGGCAAGCACCGCCGCCCCTCGAAGGCCGTCCGTGTCGCCACGCTCGCCGGTGTCGCAGGCGCCGCCGTGGCCGTCCCGCTGATGGCCGCCGGTTCCGCCAACGCCGCCTCGGTCGCCACCTGGGACAAGGTCGCCCAGTGCGAGTCCGGTGGCAACTGGTCGATCAACACCGGCAACGGCTACTACGGCGGCCTGCAGTTCAACAACAGCTCCTGGGCCGCCGCGGGTGGCACCAAGTACGCCCCGCGCGCCGACCTGGCCACCAAGGACCAGCAGATCGCCACCGCCGAGAAGCTGCTCGCCATGCAGGGCCCGGGTGCCTGGGGCTGCGCCGGTGCCGGCGGCCTGACCGCCGGTGGCCCGTCCGCGCAGGTGAACACCGGTGGCTCCGGCCAGGTCCAGCAGCAGGCCGCCCCGAAGCAGGAGGCGCCGAAGCAGCAGGCCGCGCCGCAGCAGCAGGCCCCGAAGCAGCAGGCCGCGCCGCAGCCGCAGCCCGTGCAGCCCAAGGCCGACCCGAAGCCGGTGACCGGCCACGGCAACTACACCGTGAAGTCCGGCGACACCCTGGGCAAGATCGCCAAGGCGCACGGCGCCGACTGGAAGACCGTCTACGCGAAGAACAAGTCGGTCGTCGGCGGCAACCCGAACCTGATCTTCCCCGGCCAGAAGCTCAACGTCTGAGCCGGTACAGGCCGGCACCTCAACGTCCGAGCCGGTACCCGGCAGGCGTGAGAGCCGCCCCGTGAGACCGCCCCGCCGCGACGCGTCCCCCCGAGCGCGCCACGGCGGGGCTTTCGCGTTGGCGCGGCGGGGCAGTGCACCGGCATCCGGGCGGGCCGCCGCTCAGATGCGTACGGACCGTTTTGCCCGGTACGTCCGCTACAAAATGCGGACGCTACCTCCCGTATTGCGGGCCTTTGGGTCCTTTTTCGTCTCACAGACGGGGCTAGGGGCAGGCGTAGGAGCCGTGGGCCGTTAGGCTCGTGCTGCAGAACTCCAGAAACCCACGAAGGAGACAACGTGCCGTCGATCGACGTCGTCGTAGCTCGCGAGATCCTCGACTCGCGAGGCAACCCCACGGTCGAGGTCGAGGTCGGCCTCGACGACGGCAGCACCGGCCGCGCGGCCGTGCCGTCGGGCGCCTCCACCGGCGCCTTCGAGGCCATCGAGCTGCGTGACGGCGACCCGAACCGTTACCTCGGCAAGGGCGTCGAGAAGGCCGTGCTGGCCGTCATCGAGCAGATCGGCCCCGAGCTGGTCGGCTACGACGCCACCGAGCAGCGCCTCATCGACCAGGCGATGTTCGACCTGGACGCCACCGACAACAAGGGCTCCCTGGGCGCCAACGCGATCCTGGGCGTCTCGCTGGCCGTCGCGCACGCCGCGTCCGAGGCCAGCGACCTGCCGCTGTTCCGCTACCTCGGTGGCCCGAACGCGCACGTCCTGCCCGTCCCGATGATGAACATCCTGAACGGCGGCTCGCACGCCGACTCCAACGTGGACATCCAGGAGTTCATGATCGCCCCGATCGGCGCGGAGTCCTTCTCCGAGGCGCTGCGCTGGGGCGCCGAGGTCTACCACACCCTCAAGAAGGTCCTGAAGAACAAGGGCCTGGCCACCGGCCTGGGCGACGAGGGCGGCTTCGCCCCGAACCTCGGCTCCAACCGTGAGGCCCTCGACCTCATCCTGGAGGCCATCACGGAGGCCGGCTACGCCCCCGGCCAGGACATCGCGCTGGCGCTGGACGTCGCCGCCTCCGAGTTCTACAAGGACGGCGTGTACGAGTTCGAGGGCAAGAGCCGCTCGGCCGCCGAGATGACCGAGTACTACGAGGAGCTCGTCGCCTCGTACCCGCTCGTCTCCATCGAGGACCCGCTCTTCGAGGACGACTGGGCCGGCTGGAACGTCATCACCGAGAAGCTCGGCACCAAGGTGCAGCTGGTGGGCGACGACCTGTTCGTCACCAACCCCGAGCGCCTGGCCCGCGGCATCGAGGAGAACTCGGCCAACGCCCTCCTGGTCAAGGTCAACCAGATCGGTTCGCTGACCGAGACCCTGGACGCCGTCGAGCTGGCCCAGCGCAACGGCTTCAAGTGCATGATGTCGCACCGCTCCGGCGAGACCGAGGACGTCACCATCGCCGACCTGGCCGTCGCCACCAACTGCGGCCAGATCAAGACCGGCGCCCCGGCCCGCTCCGAGCGCGTGGCCAAGTACAACCAGCTGCTGCGCATCGAGGAGATCCTCGACGACGCGGCGGTGTACGCGGGCCGCAGCGCCTTCCCGCGTTTCAAGGGCTGAGTTCTGGCCTACGGGGGCTGATGGTCCCCACCTCCGTACGTCCCCGGCAGCGGTCCCGTACCGTTGCCGGGGACGTACGTACGCCGTCGCGTACGCAGCCACCCAGGGGAGGCCACCGTGTTCCGCCGCAGCCGGCTCACCGGGCGCGCCGCGCTCCTCGTGCTCGTGCTGTGCTCGCTGGTCGTGGCCCTCGCGTATCCGATAAGGGCGTACGTCTCCCAGCGCTCGGACATCGCCGATCAGCGCCGTGAGGCCGAGACGGCCCGGGAGGCGGTGCAGCGGCTGCGCCAGGAGAAGGCCCGCTGGCAGGACCCCGCCTACGTACGCCAGCAGGCCCGCCGCCACCTGCACTACGTGCTGCCGGGCGAGACCGGTTACACCGTCGTGGACGGCACCGGCGCGAGCCGGCCGCAGGCCGGCCGGAGTGCCGTGCAGCGCCCCTGGTACGAAGCCATCTGGTCCGGCCTGGACTCCGCCGACGCGCGCCACAGGGCCGCCGGGGGATGATGGGGCGGCCGACCGTTCAACCCTGACGACAAGAGAAGCCTGCATGGACACGCCGCCTCCCCAGACCGAGCCCACCGAGCCCACCGACGCGGACGTCGCGGCGTTCCGGGAGCAGCTGGGCCGCCCGCCGCGCGGCCTGCGCGCCATCGCGCACCGCTGCCCCTGCGGCAACCCCGACGTCGTCGAGACGGCCCCGCGCCTGGAGGACGGCACGCCCTTCCCCACGCTGTACTACCTCACCTGCCCGCGCGCGGCCTCCGCGATCGGCACGCTGGAGGCGAACGGCGTGATGAAGGAGATGAGCGAGCGGCTGGCCACCGACCCGGAGCTCGCCGCCGCCTACCGCGCGGCGCACGAGGACTACATCCGCCGCCGGGACGCCATCGAGGTGCTGCAGGGCTTCCCGAGCGCCGGCGGCATGCCGGACCGGGTGAAGTGCCTGCACGTCCTGGTCGGCCACTCGCTGGCGGCCGGTCCCGGCGTCAACCCGCTGGGCGACGAGGCCATCGCCATGCTGCCGGAGTGGTGGAAGAAGGGGCCGTGCGTGAGCCCGTGCGGCGCCGGCGACGACGAAGGAGACGCCAAGTGACCCGGGTCGCGGCCATCGACTGCGGTACGAACTCCATCCGCCTGCTCGTGGCGGACGCCGACCCGGAGACGGGCGAGCTGAAGGACCTGGACCGGCGGATGAAGATCGTCCGGCTCGGCCAGGGCGTGGACCGTACCGGTCGGCTGGCCCCGGAGGCGCTGGAGCGGACCTTCGCGGCCTGCCGTGAGTACGCCGCCGTCATCGAGGAGCTGGGCGCCGAGCGGGTGCGCTTCGTGGCGACCTCGGCCTCGCGCGACGCGGAGAACCGCGACGACTTCGTGCGCGGCGTGGTGGACATCCTGGGCGTCGAGCCCGAGGTGATCACCGGCGACCAGGAGGCGGAGTTCTCCTTCACGGGCGCGACGAAGGAGCTGAAGGGCCGCGAGGACCTGACCAAGCCGTACCTGGTCGTGGACATCGGCGGTGGCTCGACCGAGTTCGTACTGGGCGACGAAGACGTGCGGGCCGCCCGCTCCGTCGACATCGGCTGTGTGCGGATGACCGAGCGGCACCTCGTGCACGACGGCGAGGTCACCGACCCGCCGACGCCGGACCAGATCACCGCCATAAAGGCGGACGTCGCCGCGGCGCTGGACCAGGCCGCCGAGAGCGTCCCGCTGGGCGAGGCGCGCACGCTGGTGGGGCTGGCCGGCTCGGTGACCACGGTGGCCGCGATCGCGCTGGGCCTGGAGGAGTACGACTCGGCCGCCATCCACCACTCGCGGATCCCGCTGGCCGAGGTCCGGGAGATCACCGAGTCGCTGCTGGGCTCCACGCACGACGAGCGCGCGGCGATCCCGGTGATGCACCCGGGCCGGGTGGACGTGATCGCCGCGGGCGCCCTCGTACTGCTTTCGATCATGGAGCGTACGGGCGCTCAGGAGGTCGTCGTCTCGGAGCACGACATCCTGGACGGGATCGGCTGGAGCCTCGCCTGAGAGGGCCGTTGACGGCCTCTGAGAGGTGCCCGGGAGGGGCCTCGGAGCGTGCGAATCCCGCGTTCCGGGGCCCCTTCGCGACGTGTCGCCGAGAAAGTTCGTGAAACTCTTCACATGAAAAAAGGGCCCGTTGGGCCAACAAACCGTCCGCCGGGACGCCGTACGGGGCTCACTTGGGCGGGCCGCCCTTGGAATGTGCGCTTTCGACAGTGTTAAAGAAGCGCTTATGTGGCCCGTGGTCCAGCCTCACAAAGGCGTGCAACGCCTGATGAGAAGGGGTGTCCAACGCTCGGCCGTACCCCGTGGTTCCCCGGTGGCGCTATGGCGTCGATCACGAAGGCGCGGAGTGTAGCAGACCCCTCCCGCATGCTTGTGAAGGCCCTCACGAGCGACCCCCCAAGTGGGGGTGGATACTCGATGACATGAGCACCACGGAGCGTCCCAGGATCCTCGTAGTAGGCGGTGGGTACGTAGGCCTGTACGCGGCACGCCGCATCCTCAAGAAGATGCGGTACGGCGAGGCGACCGTCACGGTCGTCGACCCGCGCTCGTACATGACGTACCAGCCCTTCCTCCCCGAAGCTGCGGCCGGCAGCATCTCTCCGCGCCACGTCGTGGTTCCGCTGCGACGTGTGCTGCCCAAGGCGGAGGTCCTCACCGGCCGCGTCACGACCATCGACCAGGACCGCAAGGTCGCCACCGTCGCGCCGCTGGTCGGCGAGGCGTACGAGCTGCCCTTCGACTACCTGGTCATCGCGATGGGCGCGGTCTCGCGTACCTTCCCGATCCCCGGCCTGGCCGAGAACGGCATCGGGATGAAGGGCGTCGAGGAGGCCATCGGCCTGCGCAACCACGTCCTCGAGCAGCTCGACAAGGCCGACTCCACGACGGACGAGGAGGTCCGCCGCAAGGCGCTGACCTTCGTCTTCGTCGGCGGCGGCTTCGCCGGCGCGGAGACCGTCGGCGAGGTCGAGGACATGGCCCGCGACGCCGCGAAGTACTACACGAACGTGAAGCGCGAGGACATGCGCTTCCTCCTGGTCGACGTCGCCGACAAGATCCTCCCCGAGGTCGGCCCGAAGCTCGGCGCCTACGGCAAGGAGCACCTGGAAGGCCGCGGCGTCGAGGTCTACCTCAAGACCGGCATGGACTCCTGCGTGGACGGCCACGTGGTCCTGAACAACGGCCTCGAGGTCGACGCCAACACCATCGTGTGGACCGCGGGCGTCAAGCCGAACCCGGCGCTGTCCCGCTTCGGTCTGCCGCTGGGCCCGCGCGGCCACGTCGACACCGCCGCCACCCTCCAGGTGCAGGGCACCGACTACATCTGGGCCGCGGGCGACAACGCCCAGGTGCCGGACCTCGTCGGCCGCAAGGCCGGTAACGAGAACGCCTGGTGCCCGCCGAACGCCCAGCACGCGCTGCGCCAGGCGCGGATCCTCGGCGACAACGTGGTCTCCGGCATGCGGGGCTTCCCGCAGAAGGAGTACAGCCACGCCAACAAGGGCGCGGTCGCGGGCCTCGGTCTGCACAAGGGCGTCGCGATGATCGTCCTGGGCAAGACCAAGATCAAGCTGAAGGGCCGGCTGGCCTGGTACATGCACCGCGCGTACCACGGCATGGCGATGCCGACCTTCAACCGCAAGATCCGGGTCTTCGCCGACTGGACGCTCGGCATGTTCCTCAAGCGCGAGGTCGTCTCGCTCGGCGCCATGGAGAACCCCCGCGAGGAGTTCTACGAGGCCGCCAAGCCCGCGCCGAAGCCGGCCGCCGCCGAGGACAAGAAGACCGCCAAGGCTTCCTGAACACCGGCTTCCTGACCACGCGTCGGCAAGCCACGCAGTACACACGCCGAAGGGCGCCTGCCATCCGTGGGGCAGGCGCCCTTCGGCGTTTCCGCGTGCCGGTCCGCATGCCGGTCGTACGAGCCGCTCCTTCGGCGTATTCACAATGGCGCCGGTGCCGGGCTTTGCTGTTCCCTTACGAACGAACGGGACTACCGGGACCCCATCAGGCGTTTACGTGGTGGGTGAATCTATCTCGCCCCGACTCGTCAATAACGGAGGTGTGCGACATGGCCGACGCCGCTGGACGGCTCACCAAGCTCGCGGAGGAGCTACTGGGCGCCCCGCTCCCGGTGCGCATCCGGGCCTGGGACCGCAGCGAGTCGGGTCCGCCAGGAGCCCCGGCCCTCGTCTTCCGCAACCGTCGCGCGCTGCGCCACCTGCTCTTCAAGCCCGGCGAACTGGGCCTGGCGCGCGCCTGGGTGGCCGGCGACCTCGACGTCGACGGAGACCTCTACGCCGCCCTGGACGGTCTCGCCGAAATGATCTGGGAGCGCGGCCCGGAGGACCAGGGCAAGCCGCAGCGCGCCGCCGTGCTGCGCGCCCTGGCCCGCCCGGAGGTCCGCAGCGCCGCCCGTGAACTCGTCTCGCTCGCCGGCGCGCCCCTGCCGCCCCGCCCGCCCGCCGAAGAGGCGCCCAAGACGCACGGCCCGCTGCACACGCTGCGCCGCGACAAGCAGGCCATCAGCCACCACTACGACGTCGGCAACGACTTCTACGAGCTGGTCCTCGGCCCGTCCATGGTCTACTCCTGCGCCTACTGGGAGACCGGCGAGGAGGGGGCGGCGACCCTGGAGGACGCCCAGCGCGACAAGCTCGACCTCATCTGCCGCAAGCTGAACCTCAAGGAGGGCGAGCGGCTGCTGGACGTGGGCTGCGGCTGGGGCTCGATGGTGCTGCACGCCGCGCAGAAGTACGGCGTGAGCGCGGTCGGCGTCACCCTCTCCGAGGAGCAGGCCGCGTACGCCCGCAAGCGCGTCGCCGAGGCCGGGCTCACCGACCGCATCGAGATCCGCGTCCAGGACTACCGCCTGGTCAAGGACGGCCCGTACGACGCGATCTCCTCCATCGGCATGGCCGAGCACGTCGGCCGGGACCGGTACGCCGAGTACGCCGCCGACCTGTACGGCCTGCTCAGGCCGGGCGGCCGGCTGCTCAACCACCAGATCGCGCGGCGTCCGCTGGCCGACGAGGACAGCTACCACGTGGACGAGTTCATCGACCGCTACGTCTTCCCCGACGGCGAGCTGGCCCCGGTCGGGCAGACCGTCGGCCAGCTGGAGGACGCCGGCTTCGAGGTGCGCGACGTGGAGGCGATCCGCGAGCACTACGCGCTGACGCTGCGCCAGTGGGTGGCCAACCTGGAGCGCCACTGGGACCGCGCCGTGCGCCTGACGACGCCGGGCCGGGCCCGCGTCTGGCGGCTGTACATGGCGGCCTCGGCACTCTCCTTCGAGCGCAACCGCATCGGCGTGAACCAGGTACTCGCCGTCCGTACGCCGGAGGGCGGGGCCTCCGGCATGCCGCTGCGGGCACGGGAGTGGCGGGGCTGAGCCGCCCGGCCGCGCAGCCGACGGGAGCCCCGGTCCGGTGGACCGGGGCTCCCGTGCTTTCAGCCGCGCGGGGTCACTCCGCCTTGATCGCGGCCAGCATGTTCAGCCGGGCGGCGCGGCGCGCGGGCCACAGCGCGGCGGCCACGCCGACCAGCGCGGCGAGCGCCAGGAAGAGCGCCATCCGGCCCCAGGGCAGCACCATCTCGTACGTGCCGAGGCTGTCCCCGATGAGCTTGCCGCCGGCCCAGCCGAAGAAGACGCCGAGGCCGATGCCCAGCACCCCGCCGAAGAGCGAGATCACCAGGGACTCCAGGCGGACCATCCGCTTGATGCCACGCCGGTCCAGGCCGATCGCCCGCAGCATGCCGATCTCCTGGGAGCGTTCGAACACCGACATCGCGAGGGTGTTGATCACGCCGAGCACCGCGACGATCACGGCCATGGCCAGCAGTCCGTAGAGCATGTTGAGCATCAGGGTGACCGACTTGGCGATGCCCTCGGAGATGTCCTGCTTGTCCTGGACCTGGATCGCCGGGTTGTCGCCGAGCGCCTTGGTCAGCCTGCTCTGGGCGGCGTCCGAGGTGCCGCCCGCGGTCTTCACCATGACCTGCATGTCGGACGGGTCGGCGATGTGCGGGGTGAGGGTCGGGCTGTCCAGCAGGATGCCGCTGATCAGCTCGTTGCCCTCGTAGACGCCCGCGACGGTGAGCCGCTGCTTGCTGCCGTCCTCGTACGCCACCGTGAAGGCGGAGCCGGCGTGCCAGCCCTTGTCCTTGGCGGTGGCGTCGTCGACCACGACGTTCTTGCCGCCGACGGTGAAAGCGCCGCTCTTGACGGGGAGATCGGTGAGGTCGCCGATCCTGCTCCCGTTGACGCCGGTCAGATACTCGGTCGAGCCGGCGATCCGGGCGGGGGCGTTGCGCATGCCGCTGACCGCGGTGACGCCGTCGACCCCGTCCAGCTTCTTCTCCACCTCGGGCGAGAGGGAGCTGCCGTTCGCCATGGAGACCACGTAGTCCGCCTTCAGGGCGGAGGTGGCCATCTTGTCGACCGCCTGCTGTGAGCTGCCCGCGATGACGGTCATGCCGGTGATCAGGGTGAGGCCGATCATCAGCGCCGCGGAGGTGGCGGCGGTGCGGCGCGGATTGCGTACCGCGTTCAGCCGGGCGAGCTTGCCGGAGATCCCGAAGGCGCGCAGCAGCGGGCCGGCGGCCGCGATCAGCGGGCGGGAGAGCAGCGGCGTGAGCACGAAGACGCCGATCACCAGCAGCGCGGCGCCCAGCCCCATGGGGAGCTGCCCGGAGTCCATGTCCTGCACGCTCGTCGCGTACAGGACGACGGCGATGCCCGCGCCGGTGAGAACGGCGCCGAGGGTGTTGCGCAGTACCAGGGACTTGGTCGTGGCGGTGGCGTGCACGCTGTTCATCGCGGCGACCGGCGGGATCTTGGCGGCGCGGCGGCCCGGCAGCCAGGCGGCGAGCATGGTGACCAGGATGCCGACGGCCAGGGAGGTGGCGACGGTGCCCGGCGAGACCACCAGCGGACCGTCGGGCAGGGTCACGCCCGTCGCGCCCATGACGGCCCGCAGCCCGGCGCCGATGCCGATGCCGACGGCCAGCCCGGCCACGGCGGCGATGGTGCCGACGACGAACGCCTCGAAGAGCACCGAGCGGGTGACCTGCTTGCGGGACGCGCCGACGGCGCGCAGCAGGGCCAGCTCCTTGGTGCGCTGGGCGACCAGCATGGTGAAGGTGTTGGCGATGATGAAGATGCCGACGAAGAGCGCGATGCCGGCGAACATCAGCAGCGTGGTCCGGAAGCTGTCCATCGACGAGGCGATCGTCTCGGCCTGGTCGTCGGCCAGCTGCCGCGCCGTGGTCGTGGACGCCTGGTCCTTCGGCAGCGCCTTCTTGAGCTGTGCCTGGAGTGCGCTCTGCGAGACGCCGGACGCGGCCTTGACGTCGATCCGGTCGTACGCGCCTTCCTTGTGGAAGAGCCGCTGGGTGGTGGGGGTGTCGAAGAGGGTGAGCGAGCCGCCGGCCGCGACGGTGCCGTCGTCGGTGGTGAAGATGCCGGAGATCTTCGGGGTCAGCACCGGGCCGTCGACGGAGACACGGACGGTGTCGCCGACCTTGTAACCGGTCCGCTCGGCGGTCTTCGCGTCGATCGCGACCTCGTGCGCGCCGTGCGGGGCGCGGCCGGTCTTGAGCGGGTAGCGCGGGTCGTGGGCGCCCGAGTAGTTGCCGCCCTGGGTGGAGAAGCCGGTGCCGACGAGCTTGCCGTCCTTGCCGGCGAGCGCGGTGAAGCCGTGCAGGGAGCCGATCGCGGAGTCGGCGCCGGGCACCTGCCGGGCCTTCTTCAGCAGGGCCTCGGACAGCTGGGGCGGCGGCGCGAGACGGTCGCCGTGATCGGGCTGCGACTCGGGCTCGACGGCGACGTCGACATGGTCGAAGCCCTTGGCGGAGCTGCTCTGCTGGGCCTGGGAGATGGTGTTGGTGAAGACCAGGGTGCCGGACACGAAGGCGACGCCGAGCATGACGGCGAGCACGGTCATCAGCAACCGGGCCTTGTGCGCGAGGACGTTGCGCACGGCGGTTCGGAACATGAGTGGACAGTCCTGAAGGTGAGGTCCGGAGGACGGGCGGCGGGGACCGGCGGTACGGGCCGGGACGGGTCAGCTCGTACGGCCCTCGGCGTCGGGGCCGGGGGTCTGGGGGGCACCCCCGGACAGACGCAGCATCCGTTCCAGGACCTTGTCGGCGGTCGGGGTCGTCATGTCGTCGACGATCCGGCCGTCGGCCAGGAAGACGACGCGGTCCGCGTAGCCCGCGGCCACCGGGTCGTGGGTGACCATCACCACGGTCTGGCCGAGCTCGCGCACGGAGTTGCGCAGGAAGCCCAGTACCTCGGCGCCGGAGCGCGAGTCGAGGTTGCCGGTGGGCTCGTCGGCGAAGATGATCTCGGGCTTGGAGGCCAGCGCGCGGGCCACCGCGACGCGCTGCTGCTGGCCGCCGGAGAGCTCGCTGGGGCGGTGCGCCAGCCGCTCGGAGAGGCCGACCGTCGTCACGACCCGGTCCAGCCACTGCTGGTCGGGCTTACGGCCCGCGATGTCCATCGGCAGGGTGATGTTCTCCAGCGCGCTGAGCGTCGGCAGCAGGTTGAACGCCTGGAAGATGAAGCCGATCTTGTCGCGGCGCAGCTGGGTGAGCTTCTTGTCCTTCAGGCCGGTCAGCTCGGTCCCGCCGATCCGGGCCGAGCCGCGGGAGACGGTGTCCAGCCCCGCCATGCAGTGCATCAGCGTGGACTTGCCGGAGCCGGAGGGGCCCATGATCGCGGTGAACTCGGCCTGCCGGAATTCGACGCTGACGCCGTCCAGGGCGACCACCTGGGTCTCGCCCTGTCCGTAGACCTTGGTGAGATCCGTGGCGCGTGCGGCCGCCGCGGTGGCGCGGGTGGCGGTGGGAACGCCGGAGTGGAGGGTGGTCACGGGTGGGTGCTCCTGTCGGATGTAGGGGCCGTGTGAACGGTCGGATTCCATCGTCCGGGAGCGGAGGGCGCGGGACGTCAGTCCCTGCGCCGGTCTCTCGGGGGGCCTGCGGTCGGACGCCACGGGCCCCGGGTCCTCCTTGGGGATGAGGGCGACCCTGAGGCGCTGACGCGGCGGCGGGAACGCGGGCAGGCCGCGGTACGGCGCGGGGGAGGCATCGAGTTTCCGTCATTCCGGCCGCGGCGGCGCCGGTGGGGCGTGAGCGGGGCGGTTCGGCCCTGGGCATGTGCCGAAGGCCAGTACCACGTGCTGATGCACCCTCAGTTGCCAATAAAATAAGACAACCTCGGGCTCACCCGCCGCTGTTCGAGTGGCGCTGCGGGCTAGGCTCGTGGTGCCGTCTTCGTGACGGCGTGGGGGGTTTCGGGCCCGGATGGTGGAATGCAGACACGGCGAGCTTAAACCTCGCTGGCCTTCGGGCCGTGCCGGTTCAAGTCCGGCTCCGGGCACACTCCCGTGGACGGGGAGATGATCCGCGGGGAAGCCCGCCCCCTCCTGCCCGACGGCGACGCACCCTCCGTAGCCCCGTCGGTGCCCCTCGTGACGCGCGACTCCGCCTGACGGGCCGTCACGGTAAAGGTTTTCCCACCTGTCTCCGGGGGACCCGGAATCGGCTTGCTGAATACAAGCAACATCCTGGACACTCTCTTGGTAGCTACAAGCAACCTATGAACAGGGCAACGCAGACATGACTGGGGGAAGGGCGACGGGTGCGGGCACCCACGCCCGGGAGGACGCCGCCGTGAGCAGTGCCTCGTCGAAGCTGGACGAGGCCGCCGCCGAGCTGGGCACGCAGATCGTACGTTTCGGACGGCTGATCACCACGTGGCGGCGGAGCGCCAAGACGGACGGGGGAGCCGCCGACCGGGTACTGCTCGCCAAGCTCGTGAACCACGGGGACCGGCGCGCCACCGACCTGGCCGCCGACGCCTTCCTGGACCTCTCGACCGTGAGCCGCCAGGTGCGCTCACTGGTGGACCGGGGACTGGTCGAGCGCTATCCGGATCCCGAGGACCGCAGGGGGACGCTGCTGCGCGCCACCGACGCCGGGCACGCGGCCTTCCAGGTGTACCGGGCGCAGCGCGACAGCAAGCTGGCGGCCCTCCTGGAGCGCTGGCCCGAGGAGGACCGGGAGCACCTGGTCCGCCTGATGGGCCGGCTCAACGACGATCTGGAAGAGGCCAGGCACACCCCCATCCCGCCCCACCCCCCGGAAAGCCGGGACACCGCCGTGAAGCAGAAAGACACACCAGCGTGAGTACCACGAAAACCCCCGAGATAGCGGGGACGGCGCCGACAGCCGGGACGGGGGCCCTCAGTCACCGGCAGATCCTGACCATCCTCAGCGGACTGATGCTGGGCATGTTCCTGGCGGCGCTCGACCAGACCATCGTCTCCACCTCCATCCGGACCATCGCCGACGACCTGCACGGCCTCAGCCAGCAGGCGTGGGCGACCACCGCCTACCTGATCACCTCGACGATCGCCACGCCGCTCTACGGCAAGCTGTCCGACCTGCACGGCCGCAAGCCGTACTACCTGGCGGCGATCAGCATCTTCGTCGTGGGTTCGGTGCTGTGCACCTTCTCCACCTCGATGACCGAACTGGCCGTCTTCCGGGCGCTGCAGGGCCTGGGCGCCGGCGGCCTGATGTCGCTGGCCCTGGCGATCATCGGTGACATCGTCCCGCCGCGCGAGCGCGCCCGGTACCAGGGCTACATGCTCGGTACGTTCGCCACCTCCAGCGTGGCCGGGCCGCTCATCGGCGGCGCGCTGGCCGGCCAGGCCACCCTGCTGGGCATCACCGGCTGGCGCTGGGTCTTCCTGGTCAACGTGCCGGTCGGCATCATCGCGCTGTTCGTGGTCGCCAAGGTCCTGAACATCCCGCACACCCGCCGCGACCGGCGCATCGACTGGTGGGGCGCGCTCACCATCGCCATCGGCGTGGTCCCGCTGCTGCTCGTCGCCGAACAGGGCCGCGAGTGGGGCTGGGGCTCGGCGACCTCCGTCGCCTGCTACGTCATCGGCGCGCTGGGCATCATCGCCTGGATCTTCGTGGAGCGGAAGGTCGGCGACGACGCGCTCATCCCGATGCGGTTGTTCCGCAACGGCACGTTCAGCAAGACGAGCCTGCTGTCCGTCTTCATCGGCATGGGCATGTTCGGCGGGATGATGATGATCCCGCAGTACCTGCAGATCGTGAAGGGATCCAGCCCCACCAGGTCGGGCCTGGAGATGCTGCCGCTGATGGCGGGCATGATGATCGCCTCCATCGTCACCGGCCAGATCACCTCCAAGACCGGCCGCTACAAGATCTTCCCGGTCATCGGCACGGCCCTGATGGTGGCGGCGCTGCTGCTCTTCCACTTCCAGGTCCAGTGGGACACCCCGCTGTGGGAAACCATGGTCTTCATGGTCGTCTTCGGCCTCGGCCTGGGCTCCTGCATGCAGACGCTGGTGCTGGCGGTGCAGAACGCGGTGCCCCCGGGGGACATGGGCGTGGCGACCGCGTCGTCCACCTTCTTCCGTCAGATGGGCGCCACCGCCGGTACCGCGATCTTCCTGTCGCTGCTCTTCAGCACCGTCGGCGACAAGATCGCCTCGGCGTTCCGGACCGCGGCCTCCACCGACCGGTTCCAGGCCGCCCTGCACGACCCGTCGGTCCTGCGCGACCCGGCCAGCAAGCCGGTGCTCGACATGCTCCAGCACCCGGGCGCCGGCGGTTCCTCCTCGGTACTGAGCGACTCCTCGTTCATCCAGAAGCTCGACCCGCGGCTGGCCGAGCCGTTCCAGCGCGGCTTCACCGACTCGATGCACAACGTGTTCCTGGTGGGCGCGATCATCATCGCGGTGGCCTTCGTGCTGGTGCTCTTCGTCAAGGAGGTGCCGCTGCGGCAGATCTCCGGCCTCCAGGCGCGTGCCTCCGAGGAGGCCGCGACGGCCGGTGCGGCGGAGACCGACGCCACGGCCCCGGCGGAGCCCGTGGACATGGTGAAGGACGCGCCGGCCGCGGCACCCGCGGAGCCCGGTCCGGACCTCGCGGCCCGTGCCGAGCCCGTCGCGGGCCCCGGCATCAGCGGGCAGGTGCGCGACGGCCAGGGCCTCCCGCTGGCGGGCGCCGCGGTGACCCTGATCGACATCGGCGGCCGCCAGCTCGGCCACGCCCGTACCGCGCGGGACGGCGGCTACGCGCTCGCCGCACCGGGGGCCGGCACGTACGTGCTGATCGCGTCCTCCGGTACCCGGCAGCCGCAGGCGGCCACCGTGGTGGTGGGCGACGAGGTGGTCCCGTACGACCTCGCGCTCAAGGGCGCGGCCGGGCTGACCGGCCAGGTGCGCGACAGCCGGGGCGCGGCCCCGGTGCCGGGCGCGCTGGTGGTGGCCACGGACCTGCGCGGTGACGTGGTGGCCTCGGCCGTGGCCGGCCAGGACGGCGACTTCGTCTTCGGCGACCTGGTTCCCGGCAGCTACACGCTGGCCGTCAGCGCGGCGGGCCACCGCCCCGCGGCGCTCCAGGCCGAGGTCGGCGGCTCAGGCGAGGCCAACTGGTACGAGGCGCGGCTCGCGCCCTGTGCCCGGATCTGCGGCACCGTACGGACCGGGCAGGGCGAGCCGCTCGGCGACGCCCGGGTGACCCTGCTGGACCCGGCGGGCAACACGGTGCTCTCCGTCATCACCGGTGACGACGGCGCGTACGCCTTCACCGACCTCGACGGCGGTCAGTACACGATCATCGCCAGCGGTTACGCACCGGCGGTCGCGTCGCTGCGGCTGGAGGACGGCGGCCGTACCGGCTTCGACATCGACCTGGCACACGACACCGTGTCCTGACGCGGTGACATCACGGCCCGGCACGCTCCCACGGAACGTGCCGGGCCGCGCGGCTGACCAGGGGAGGCAGCGGAACCGTGTCCGCTCGGCAGCTCCGGCCCGTCAAATCCCGTCATGCGGACGGGAATTGACGGGCCATCAGCATAGGTGCACCATGCCGCAACAAACTGTTGAAGCGGCGGAAGGGGTGCACGGCGATGGGCGAGACACAGCGCGGGGACGGCCGGCTCGACGTTCCGGTGATCGACCTGTCCGGCTGGCGGGACGGGACGGCCGAGGAGCGGACCGCGGTCGCGGCGGCCGTGGACGAGGCGGCCCGCACCGTCGGGTTCATGCAGATCACCGGACACGGCATCCCGCCGAGCGCGGCCGACGGGCTGGCCGGCGCGATGGACGCCTTCTTCGGGCGGCCGGCGGACGAGAAGCGGGCGCTGTGCGCACCGCCCGAGGTCAACCGCGGCTACACCCCGCCGCGGGCGGAGAAGCTCAGCCTCAGTCTCGGGGTGGCCAGTCCGGAGGATCTGTTCGAGGCGTTCAACGTGGGGGTCGAGGCCGGCGCTGCCGGCGGGCCGTACGCCGGGGCCGCGCTGCCAGAGGAGTACTTCCCCGCGAACCGCTGGCCGGACCCGGCGGCCGTCCCCGGATTCCGGGCGGCGGTCGAGGAGTGGTTCGCGCGGGCGGGAGCGCTCGCACGCCGGCTCACCGAGGTGTTCGCGGTGGCACTCGGCCTGGAGCCGGGCTTCTTCACGCCGTACACGCACCGCTCGGTCGACGTGCTGCGGATGAACAACTACGCGCTGCCGCCGGAGGCGACGGTGGTCGACAAGCGGCAGATGGGGATGGGCGCGCACACCGACTACGGCATCGTCACCGTCCTGTGGGCGGACCGCGTGCCCGGCCTCCAGATCCTCGACACCGACGGGGCCTGGCACGACGTCGTACCGGCCGAGGGCGCCGTCCTGGTCAACCTCGGCGACGCGCTGGCCCGGTGGACCAACGACCGGTGGCGCTCCACCCTGCACAGGGTGCTGCCGCCCACCGACGCGGCGGGACGCCTCGTACGGCGCCGCTCGGCCGCGTACTTCCACGACGGCAACCACGACGCCGTCATCAGCGCGCTCCCCGGCTGCGTGGCCCCGGGCGAGCGGGCGCTGTACGAACCGGTCACCATCGGCGAGCACATCGCGGCCAAGCTGGCCGGGTCGCGGGCGCTGCGGCCGCACGAGGGCGCGGGG
>NZ_JBEPFC010000095.1:0-27533 GCF_040301705.1 Streptomyces sp. NPDC000151
CGCCGGGCCGCAGCCGGTCGGCGAGCGCGAGCACGGCGGCCGGCGCCCCGTCGATCAGTACGACGACGGCGGTGTGGCCGTCCTCCTCGTACCCGGCGACCGCCTTACGGGCACCCGCCGTGCCGTCCGTGCCGTCCGTGCCCTCCGTGTCGTCCAGCAGGCCCGCCGGGCTGCCCACCCGGACGGTGCGCCCGCCGACCTCGGCGCGCACGCCCCGGCCCGGTACGGAGGAGAAGTCTTCGGCGGTGGCGGGCCGCAGGCCGCGCTCGCGGGCCGCGGTGACCACGGCGCGGGCGAGCGGGTGCTCACTGGGCAGCTCGGCCGCCGCGGCCGCCGCCAGCGCCTCGTCCTCGCCGAAGCCGGGCAGCGCCTGTACGGCGGCGACCCGCGGGGTGCCTTCGGTGAGGGTGCCGGTCTTGTCCATCGCGACCCGGGTGACCGAGCCCAGCCGCTCCATCGCCACGGCCGACTTCACCAGGACGCCGTGCCGCCCGGCGTTGGCGATCGCGGAGAGCAGCGGCGGCATCGTGGCCAGCACGACCGCGCACGGCGAGGCCACGATCATGAAGGTCATGGCGCGCAGCAGCGTCGCGGTGAGGTCCGCGCCGAAGGCGAGCGGGACCGCGAAGAGCGCGAGGGTGGCCACCACCACGCCGACCGAGTACCGCTGCTCGATCTTCTCGATGAACAGCTGGGTCGGCGCCTTGGTACCGCTGGCCTCCTCGACCATCGTCACGATGCGCGCGATGACCGATTCGGACGCGTCTTTGTCGACGCGGACGCGCAGCGCGCCGGTGCCGTTGAGGGTGCCCGCGAACACCGTGTCGCCGGTCCGCTTCTCCGCGGGCAGCGGCTCGCCGGTGATGGACGCCTGGTCCACCTCGCTCGCGCCGTCGAGCACGGTGCCGTCGGCGGGCAGCCGCTCGCCGGGGCGTACGAGGACGGTGTCGCCGACCGCCAGCCCGGTCGCGGCGACCGTCTCCTCGCCGTCGGCGGTCAGCCGTACGGCGGTGGACGGCGCGAGGTCCAGCAGGCCGCGTACGGAGTCCTCGGTGCGCCGGGTGGCCAGGGCCTCCAGCGCGCCGGAGACCGCGAAGATCACGATGAGCAGCCCGCCGTCGAGGTACTGGCCGATGGCGGCGGCACCGATCGCCGCCACCACCATCAACAAGTCGACATCGAGGGTGCGTTCGCGCAGCGCCGTCAGGCCCGCCCAGCCCGGCTCCCAGCCGCCCGCCGCGTAACAGGCCGCGTACAGCGGGCCCCACGCCCAGGCGGGCGCGCCCATGAGGTCGAGCGGGAAGGCGATCAGGAAGGTGAGCAGGGCGAGCGCGGCCCAGCGGACCTCGGGGAGCGCGAAGAGCCTGGTGCGGCGGGGGAGCGCCGCGGGGGCCGGTGGCGCCGGCGCGGTGGCGGCGGCCGTGGGCTCGTCGGCCAGCGTGGAAGCCATGGGGAGGACACCTCGGGGAGCGGAGACGTCCGCGCGGCGGGGCCGGCGGACGACAGTGCGGACGGGGGCGAACGTCACGCACGCATGAAGACCTCTTCATGCGTGCGCATCACTGTCACCATAGCCGAACACATGAAGAGGTCTTCAAATATGCTGGTCGTTACGATGGGCACATGGGACATGGAGTCGACGCCCGGGTCACGCCGGCCGAGCACCTGGACGCGGAGTCCGCCGCGACCATCGCCGCCACGCTGCAGGCGCTGGCCACGCCGTCACGCCTGATGATCCTCACCCGGCTCCGCCAAGGGGCCTGCCCGGTGGGCGAGCTGGCCGAAGCGGTGGGCATGGAGCAGTCGGCCGTCTCCCACCAGCTGCGGCTGCTGCGCGCGCTGGGCCTGGTCACCGGCGCCCGCCGGGGCCGCCGCATCGTCTACAGCCTCTACGACAACCACGTCGCGCAGCTCCTGGACGAGGCCGTCTACCACATCGAGCACCTCCGCCTGGGCGCCCGCGACCTGCCGGTGGACGACGGAGCCGAGCAGCTCTGAGGGGCCGCCCGGCCGCGCCGCTCCACCGCGGCCGTCAGCTGTTCCGGCGCCCGCCGGTCTGTGCTTGTACCGCATCCGCCGAGAGATAGGCGTCCGTGCGCTCGAAGTCGCGCAGCGTCGCCTCCCGCCCCGACTGGAACCCGGTCCGTACGAAATCGTCGCCCGCTGTGGCGTTGAGCAGCCAGTTCGCGACGGTACGGAACCGCGCGGTGCCGGTCCGCAGCGCCATGATGTGGTAGCCGCGCGCCACCACCTGCGCGGGCAGCCCGACCAGCTCCTTGCCGAGCGGCCGGGACACCGCGTCGGTGCCCCCGAGGTCGACCACCAGCCCCAGGTCCTTGTGCTTGTACGAGGTGGGCAGCTGACCCCGCAGCGAGGCCATGATGTTCTTCGCGGCGTGCTTGCCCTGGCGCTGCGCGTGCTGCGCGGTGGGCGGGCAGACCGCGCCGCCCTCCTTGGTGATGTCCGGTACCGCGGCGGCGTCGCCGCAGGCCCACACGCCCGGCATCCGCGGCACCGACAGATCCGCGTGCACCGCCAGCCGGCCCTTCACGGTCTCCGCGCCGAGCGTGCCGATCAGCGGGCTCGCGGCGACACCCGCCGTCCAGATGAGCGTGTGGCAGGGCAGCACCCGGCCGTCGGTGAAGGTCACGGTGTCCTCGGTGACCGACTCGACGGACACCCCGAGCGACACCTCGATGCCGCGCTTGCGCACCAGCTCCATCGCCTTGGTGCCGAGCCGCTCGCCCAGCTCCGGCATCAGCTTCGGCGCGATGTCGATCAGATGCCACTTGATCTCGTCGGGCTCGATGCGCCCCGCGTAGCGGGACGCCGCCGCACTGGTCAGCCGCTGCAGGTACGCCGCCGTCTCGGTGCCCGCGTAGCCGCCGCCGACCACGACGAACTGCAGCCGCGCGGCCTTCTCGGCCGGGTCGGAGCAGCACGCGGCGATGTCGAGCTGCGCGATGACCTGGTCGCGGACGTACGCGGCCTCGGCGAGCGTCTTCATGCCCCGCGCGTGCTCGGTCAGGCCCGGGATGTCGAAGGTCCGGGTGACGGATCCTGGAGTGAGGACGAGGTGGTCGTACGACAGGTTGACGGTCTCGCCGGTGATCTGGCGGACCACGCAGACCTTGGCGGCGGTGTCCACGCCGATCACGCCGCCCGGTACGAGCCGGGTCCGGTGCAGGATGCGGCGCAGGGAGGGGGCGATGGACTGGGGGGTGACCACGCCGGCCGCCAGGTGCGGCAGCAGTGGCAGATAGAGCTGGTAGTTGGTGGGGGAGACCAGCGTCAGCTCGGCCTCGCGGGCCTCCAGGCCGTGCTCCAGGGCGCGGGCGCACTCCACGCCGGCGAAGCCGCCGCCCACGATCAGCACTCTGGGTCGTTCCATCACGGTCCTCGCAATATCGGCAGCAGGGGGCCGGTGGCGGCGCCACCCCTGGACACGCTGGCACGCACCCCTCCGGCCCGCCATCGGGCCGCGGCCAGGGTCGTGCGACCGGGTGAGTACCGGCGTTCCCAGGTGCGCCGGGTGCCCCGCAGGCGGCGGTCCCATGCATCGCTTTTTGACACCGGCCGCCGCATTGCTCAGCACCTGCGCCTTGATAGGCACTGGCGCATCAATGCGCACGGAAGACCTATCGGGATCTCCTTCCCCTCGGGCTCGCCGCGGCGGCAGGATGGTGCGCGCGGCGCCGGGGAGCGCCGTACGGGGGATGGCGGGGGCGTCGGCGCATATCCGTGTGCGCGGACGCTCCCCGCGTACCCGGCCATCGCGCGGAACAGCGGGTCTTCCTTCTGTGCACGCGGCCGAGGGAGCGGAGCGCGAGGGGTGGCGAAGAGTGGCGGAAGGGGGTCAACAACTTTCTGGTACAACCAAGTTGTTGACTCGGGCCAGCGGAGCCGGGTACACCGTAACCACGTAACGGACCGGCCGATGACCCGGACCCTGCCGACGGCCGGCACGACGCGGATTCCCGAACGCCGACGGTGGTCGTTGCGCGACCTTACTCCGCGGGTGCCCCCCACCTCCGCAAGACTCCATCGCCGGTGTACGGCGCGATCCCGCGTCTCGGCCGAACAGTGAAGTGGGGACGGGGATGGCCAAAGAGAGGCGGTCCTTCGGGGGCCGTGAAAGGGCCGTGGGTGCCACCACGGTCATGGAGCTGAGCGGGGAGCTGGACATCCTTGCCAGGATCAACCTGGCCGACCGCATCGACGTACTCACCAGTACCGGACGCCCCGACCTGGTCGTGGACCTGCGCCGGGTGACCTTCATGGACTGCGGCGGCCTGTCGCTGCTGTGCCGGGCGCGGCTGCGGATCATGGCGCGTGAGGGGCGGCTGCGGCTCGTCTCGGACGACGGCAGTACGAGTGTCGTCCGGCTGCTGAGCCTGACCGGCCTCCTCGATTCCTTCGAGATCCACGCCGATCTGCTCTCCGCGCTCGACCCGCTGGGCACGACGTCCGACGACGCCATCGCCTGACCGGTCGCTCTCCACGGCTCGCTGCCTCTCGTGGCTGTCCGCCTTGCGGGGGTGTCTGCCTTGCGGCTGTCTTCCTCGTGGTGCGCGCACCCTCCTCGATGCATTAATGCACCATTTCCGCCCGTTAGATTAATGCATCAACTCGCCGCGGCCAAGGGGCTCGTGCGGATCGGCCGGCACCTCGCGGCCCGCCGCCCGCCACTCCCCGACGAACTGCCGCACGCTCGGAAAGCGGTGCGGCGGATCGGCGCAGGTGGCCCGGGCTATCACCGCGCGCTGCCGCGGCGTGCCGCGCCACGCCCGCTCCTCGTCGCCCGCGTCCATCAGTAGCCGCGCCGTCCGTCCGAGCGTGAACACCGTCGTACGGACATCGATGATCGCCCCGCGCACCCACTCCTCCGGCGCCATGAACCGCCGCGACCCCGGCAGCCGGTCCTCCTGCAGGACGAACGGGCCGCGGCGGTACTCGTCGAGGTCGATCAAGTGCGGGGTGTGCGTGGCGAAGTCGTACAGCACGGCCCCGTCGTAGAAGTCCACCGCGACGTGCCCGGCCTGCTCCACCGCCAGGTGCGCGTCCAGGATCAGGTCCAGCGCCGCCAGCACCCGCTCCACGGGCAGCGCCCGGAAGCGGGCCAGCGCGGCGCCCCGCGGCTCTCCGGGGGCGCGGGGCGGGGCGCGGTGGTACAGCGGCTCGCCGTCCCGCCACGGTAGGACGACGGCGGTCCGCTCGCCCACCCGCATCCGGTGCACCTGCGGGACGATCACCGGATGCCGTACGGCACGGTGGAACACCCAGCCGCGGTCCAGCGACCGCTGCGCCGCGTCCGTCAACGCCTCCTTGACGCACCAGCGTTCCCCGTCGGGCAGCCGCACACCGTACGTACGACACCCCGAGTCATGGCCGGGTCCGGCCGCGAACACCTCGCCCACCCGGGCGAGATACGGCTCGACGGCGGCCACCTCATACGTTCCGAGCAGCGGATGGTCGGTCATACCGGTCATCCTGCCAGCGGCCTCCGTGCGGCCGGGGCCGCGGCGGGCCGCGCCGGCGATTTCCGGCCGGCCCGCATTCCGGGTCCCCGCCGAGCTGGATCGGGAGCAGGCAGGACGAGCCCCGGAAGGCGCTGCCCCCACCCGATCACGCGTCCCGCCCGACGGAAACGCCCGGCATTGAGTAGAAATGATGCATACACGACGTGGAAGTGGGCGTGATGGTGACTGAGCAGCCACACCGTGACGGAGCCGGCGATGCCGGGCCGGGCGGTCCCGCCGGGGAGACGCAGGGCATCCCGGCGCTGGACGTGTTCGACCCGGCACCGGTCGCGGTGGCCGTCTTCCACGGCCCCGACCTCATCCTGGCGTACACCAACGCCGTCTACCGGCGGCTGTTCGGGGAGCGGCCGCACGGCGTACCGGCCCGGGAGGCCCTGTCCGACCTGCAGCAGGAACACTTCGAGCTGATGGGCCGGGTGTACCGGACGGGCGATCCGGTGCAGATCGGCCCCGACCGGCCGGTACGGATCGAGGACGCGCGGGGCGAGCTGCGGGACCGCTGGTTCAGCCTCAGCCTCTCCCGGGCCGTGCCCGAGGGCTGGGTGGGGGACCCGGAGGAGGCGGGCGTGCTGCTGGTGGCCATGGAGGTCACCGGCGAGGTCACCGCCAGGGAGCGGGCCCGGCTGCTCTCGGAGAAGCGGCTGCGGGTGCTCCACCGGTACCAGAGCCTGGTCACGGCCGGGGCCCAGAAGGTGTGGGTCACCGGCCCGGACGGCCGCCTCATCGAGCGCAGCCCCGGCTGGGAGCAGGTCACCGGCATGTCGTGGGACCAGCTCCGCGGCGACGGCTGGCTGGACTCCGCGCACCCCGACGACCGCGCCGCGCTCGCCGAGGCGTGGCGGCGCGCGGTCCAGGAGGTGCCGGAGCTGTTCCACCACCGCTTCCGGCTGCGCCACAAGGACGGCTGCCACCGCCACTGCGAGCTGCGCGCGGTCCCCATCCGGGAGGCGGGCCGGGTCGTGGAGTGGATCGGCGCCTGCGCCGACATCGAGGACCAGTGGCTGGCGGAGCGCCGCAAGGAGCTGCTGGTGCGGGCCTCGGCCGCGGTGACCGAGTCGGCCCGCGCCGACCACGCCTTCGCGGCGGTGGGGCGGGTGATCGTACCGGAGCTGGCCGACGCCTGCGGTGTGTACCTCTTCCCGGAGGGCGAGCCCGGCACCGAGCGGGAGGGGCAGGTCATCCACCGCATCTCCGCCACGATCCGGGACGGGCTGCCCGGGGCCATGGCTCCGCTGCGACCCGAACGGGTGACGTCCGGATCGGCCTTCGACCAGGCGATCCGCGAACACCGCCCGGTCCACCGCACCCTCGGCCCCGGCCCCGTACCGCCCGAGAAGGTGCCGCCCGGCGTGGCCGACTGGGCGGCGGAGGCGGGCGTGCACGACGTCGTCATGTTCCCCGTCACCGTCGCGGGGAGCGTGCACGCCGTGTTCACCGTCTACGCCTGCCGCGGCCGCGAACCCTTCAGCCGCGACGAACTCGGCCTCATCCGGGCCGTACTGGACCAGTCCCTGCCCGTCTTCAGCCACGCCCTGGAGCTCCGGCACACCCAGCGCATCGCCCTCGCCCTCCAGCGAAGCCTGCTCACCGATCCGCCCACGGTCGACGGCCTGGAGATCGTCGCCCGGTACACGCCCAGCACCATGGCGGACGAGGTCGGCGGCGACTGGTACGACTCCTTCGTCCTGCCCGACGGTGCCACCACCCTGATCATCGGCGATGTCGCGGGCCACGACCTGGCCGCCGCCGTCACGATGAGCAAGATGCGCAACATGCTGCGCGGCCTGGTCGTCGACCGGCAGGAGCCGCCCGGCGACATCCTGCGCAGGCTGGACGTGAGCACCCAGATCCTCGACACCGAGGAGGGCACCGCGACCTGCGTGTACGCGCGCATCGAGGGCGAGTCCGGCGGGCCCCGGCAGCTGCACTTCAGCGTCGCGGGGCACCCGCCGCCGCTGCTGGTCACCGCCGACGGCGAGGCACGGTTCCTGGAGGCCGCGCAGGACATCATGCTCGGCGGGCTGGCCCCGGACAAGGAACGGGCCAGCACCACCGAACCGCTGCCGCCGCGCAGCATCGTCCTGCTCTACACCGACGGCCTCGTGGAACGCGCCGACGAGGACATCGACCAGGGCCTGGAGCGGCTGCGCCAACACGCGGCGCGGCTCGCCACCGAGCCGCTGGACGAATTCTGCCGCGCCCTGGTCGAGGGCCCGTCCGCCACCAGCAACGACGACATCGCCGTGATCGCCGCCCGGATGCCGGGCCCGGAGGGCCAGGAACCGGAGGGCTCGGCGACGGTGATGTGAACGCGGTACCGAGACGGTGAGGTGCACGCGGTACTGGGGCGATGACGTGCACGCGGTACTGGGACGATCAGACGGGCGCGCGGCCCGACGTGCCGCGTTCGATCAGCTCCACGTCGAAGACCTGCCGCTGCGGGGTGTGCGCGTCCGGGTGCTCGATGCGGTGCAGCAGCGTCGTCGCCGCGGCCTTCGCCATCTTCTCCAGCGGCTGGCGCACGGTGGTCAGCCCGATCATCGACCAGCTGGACATCGCGATGTCGTCGAAGCCGATCACCGACAGGTCCTCGGGGACCCGCAGGCCCCGCCGCCGGGCCGCGTCCAGCACGCCGTACGCCACGATGTCGCTGCCGCACAGCACCGCCGTCGGCGCCGGGTCCAGCGCCAGCAGCTCTTCGGCCAGCGCGAAACCCGTCTCGTGCGAATGGCTGCCCCAGCGCGCGTACTTCGCGTCCAGCGGGCGCCCCAGCTTCGCCAGCGCCTCCGCGAAGTACTGCCGCCTGGCCCGCCCGCTGGAGGTCTCCGGCGGCCCCGTGAGCACGCCGATCCGCCGGTGGCCCAGGCCCACCGCGTACTCCGCCGCGAGGTCGCAGCCCGCCCGGTCGTCGCTCAGTACCCGGTCCACCTCGCCCCGCTCGGCGTCCCGGTGCAGCAGTACCAGCGGCATCCCCGACTCCAGGAACCGCGCCACCGCCGGTGATTCCACCGTCGCGGCGGCGAAGACCACGCCGTCCACCGCCCGGCCGCGCAGCGCGTCCAGGTCGCGCGGCGCGCTGTCCGCATCCGCGTCCGCCTCGCCCCGGGCGAGCAGCATCGTGCGGTACCCCGCCGCGCTGAACTCGCCGTGCAGCGTGGTGATTTCCTGCGGGTACAGCGGGTTCACCACGTCCGGAGTGATCACGGCGACGGTGTACGCGCGGTTCGTCGTCAGCGTGCGGGCCGCGAGGTTCGGCGCGTACCCCAGCTGCCGGGCGACCGTCAGGACGTGGTCGCGGGTGCGCCCGGCGACGAGGGTGTCACCGCGGAAGACCCGGGACACCGTGGTCTGCGACACCCCGGCGGCACGCGCCACGTCATACCCGTTAGGCACGGGGCCTCCCAGCTTCTCGATCTCCCCCGCTCACCTTATAGCCGGCCGCACGAGCCCCCGACCCGCCACCGGGGGCGGAAGCGCCAGGGGTGCTGTGTCGTGTGAACGCCCACAGCACCAGCCCGAGGCAGCTGAACGCGGCCCCCAGTGCGCAGACGGCGCCCCAACCCGCCACCGTGTAGAGGGAGGTCGCGGCGATGGCGCCGGTGGCGCTGCCGATCGAGTAGAAGACCATGTATCCGCCGATCAGCCGGCTGCCCGCGTCCGGGTGCAGCGCGTAGATCAGGGTCTGGTTGGTGACATGGACCGCCTGCACGGCGAGGTCGAGCAGGATCACTCCGACGACCAGGGCCCAGAGCGAGCTGCGGGTGAAGGCCAAGGGCAGCCACGAGGCGGCGAGCAGTGCCAGCGCGATGCCGGTGGTCCGCCGGGAGAGTCCGCGGTCGTTGAGGCGGCCCGCCACACTCGCGGCCAGGGCACCGGCGACACCGATCAGCCCCAGCGCCCCGATCGCGCTGTGCGACAGGAAGTACGGGGCCTCGCTGAGCGGCAGCGCGACGCTGCTCCACAGGGTGCTGAACGCGGCGAAGGCCAGCAGACCGAACAGGGCCCGGAGCCGCAGCAGTCGCTCCCGTGCGAACAGGGTGACCGTGGAGCGCAGGAGCTGTCCGTAGCGCAGGGTCGTCGGCGCGGTGTCACTGTGGCGCGGCAGTACTCGGTACAGGACCAGGGCGAGCAGAGCGGTGAGCGACGCCGAGGCGAGGTAGACGGAGCGCCAGCCCGCGAGATCGGCGATGAGGCCGGATGCGGTGCGGGCGAGCAGGATTCCGACGACCACGCCGCTGGTGACCAGACCGACGACCCGTCCGCGCCCGGCGGCGGGTGCCAGTGATGCCGCGAAGGCCACCAGTGTCTGCGTGACGACCGCGAGAAGCCCCGTCGCGGCCATGCCGGCCAGCAGGAGCGCCGCCGTGCGGGCGGTGGCCACCACGGTCAACGCCCCGACCAGGAGCAGCAGTTGGGCCACGACGAGCCGTCGACGGTCGGCCACGTCGCCCAGCGGCACGAGGAAGAAGAGCCCCAGCCCGTATCCGACCTGCGTGAGGGTGACCACGCTGCCGACAAGTGCCGGGCTCATGGCGAGGTCGTGGCCCATGGTCACCAGGAGCGGCTGGGAGAAGTAGACGTTGGCGACGGCCGCCCCGCAGGCGACGGCGAACAGGATGACGACGCCACGGGACAGGGCGGACTCGCAGTTACCTGACATCGGTACCCCCGCATTATGGTTTCAAGTTGCTACCAGTGGTGACGGTAACTTTCTTGGTAGCATGTTGCAACCGCAGGGAGCGAGGGGAGACGGGAAGCCATGGTGACCAGGACGCGCTTCGACGACAGCGAATGCCCCGTCGCCCGGTCGGTGGACGCGATCGGCGACTGGTGGTCCCTGCTGATCGTGCGGGACGCCTTCGACGGGAGCCGGCGTTTCGGGGAGTTCCAGCGCAGCCTCGGCGTGGCGAAGAACATCCTCACCGCACGTCTGCGAACTCTGGTGAATGGCGGCGTACTTGAATCCGTCCCCGCCTCGGACGGCAGCGCCTACCGCGAGTACGTACTGACTCCGAAGGGCAAGGCGCTCTTTCCCGTCATCGTGGCACTGCGGCAGTGGGGCGAACAGAACTTCTTCGCCCCCGGCGAACCGCACTCGGAGTTGGTCGACAGCCGAGAGGGACAGCGCCTCCGCGCACTGGAAGTGCTGTCCGCCGACGGACGACGGCTGAACCCCGACGACACGACCGTCCACAAGGTCTCCGCCCAGTAAGACACCCCCTAAGGCAGAGGCCGAGGCCAACCCGGAGGCGGGGCGGCGGCTGTGGTTTTGATGAAGCGGCCGCGGAAGAAGACCAGGGGGCGGGCCTCGTGGCCGGTTTCCAGCGCGAGGACCCGGCCGATCGCCACGTCGTGGTCGCCGGCGCTGTGGACGTCCGTGATCTCGGCGTGCACCCGCGCGAGGACCCCGCGCAGCGACGGTGTGCTCCACCGGGACAGGTCCCAGCCCAGTCCCTCGTACTTCCGGCCGGCGCGCGAGCCGAAGCGTGCGCACAGCTCCGTCTGGTCCTCGGCGAGCACGTTGGCCGTGAAGCGGCCGGCCGCTCGGATGCGTGGCCAGCTGCGTCCCCGATGGTCGGCGCAGAACAGTACCAGCGGGGGTGTCAGGGACACCGAGGTGAAGGACTGGCAGGTGAATCCGACGGGTTCGCCGCCGTCCAGCGCGGTCACCACCGTCACCCCTGTCGCGAACGCGCCCATGGCCCGTCGCATCTCCTCCGGCGAAGGGGCCTGCGCCGCGGTCCCAGGTGGTACCGCCGCTCTGGGCTGTGCCGGCGCTGTTGCTCTGGGCTGTGCTGTCGTTGTCATCAGGGTCACCTCGACCGGTCCGGCGCGGGGCAGGCCGCCGCGCTGTGGCTCGACGGTGGACCGTCGCCGCCGGGCCCCCGCGCCGCAGGCCACTGCCGCGCGGTGCTGTCGAGTTCCCCCGGTCCCCTCCCGTACACGGTCCCAAATCCGGCCCGTGTCAGGGAAACCAAGGCCAGAGCATTACGGATCGGATCGGACCGGATCGCCGCGCCGGTCGGCGGGTCGGTCGCCGTTGGTCAGATCGCCTCGCGGATTGCCTGTTCGAAGCCCTCGACATGGCTGCGGGCCAGTTCGGCGGCCTTGTCCGGGTCGGCGGCCGTGATGGTGCGGAGCAGCGGGCCGTGTTCGCCGATGTGGCCCGCCATGCCGGGCAGGCGGTCGACGAAGAGGCACCACACCCGGGTCGCGAGGTTGTCGTAGCGGACCAGGGTGTCTTCCAGGTACGGGTTGTGCGTGGCGGCGTAGATCGCGCGGTGCACCGCGAGGTCGAGGCGCATCAGGTCGTCCGGGCTGCGGCCCTGGTCGCCCGCGCTCTCCAGCTCGCGCAGCAGGTCGGTCAGGCGGGCGCGGTCCGCGGCGGTGGCGCGGCGCGCCGCCTGCGCGGCGGCCATCGGCTCCAGCTGCCGGCGGACCTCGGAGATGTGCGCGAGGTCGGTGATGTTGACCTCGGTGGCGAAGGTGCCGCGGCGGGGGAAGGTGGCGATCAGCCGCTCGTACTGGAGGCGCTTGAGCGCCTCGCGCACCGGGGTGCGGCCGAAGCCGAGGGACTGGGAGAGCTGGTCCTCGTTGATCGGCTCGCCGGGGCGGATGTCCAGCATGACCAGGCGGTCGCGGATGGCGCGGTAGGCCCGCTCGGCGAGCGACAGCTCCTCTGACCTGGACTCCGTACCGTTCATCAAGCCACCTCTTGACCTGTTCTTCGGACTCCCATACCTTACCGCACAGCCTGATATATCAGTTGCTCTTCAGCTGAATTCTAGGAGTGCGCAGATGGCAGCGAATGCTTCGATCGCCCTCACGTCACCGCTCGGCGAGCTCGACCCCGAGGTCGCGGCCGCGGTCGGCGCCGAACTCCACCGTCAGCAGTCCACCCTGGAAATGATCGCGTCGGAGAATTTCGCGCCGGCCGCCGTCATGGAGGCGCAGGGCTCGGTCCTGACCAACAAGTACGCCGAGGGGTATCCCGGTCGCCGCTACTACGGGGGCTGCGAGCACGTCGACGCCGTCGAGCGGCTCGCCCGGGACCGGGTCAAGGAGCTGTTCGGCGCCGAGGCCGCCAACGTGCAGCCGCACTCCGGCGCGCAGGCCAACGCCGCCGCGATGTTCGCACTGCTCAAGCCGGGCGACACCATCCTCGGCCTGGACCTCGCGCACGGCGGCCACCTCACCCACGGCATGCGCCTCAACTTCTCCGGCAAGCTCTACAACGTCGTTCCGTATCACGTCAGTAAGGACGATCTGCGGGTCGACATGGACGAGGTCGCGGAGCTCGCGCGCGAGCATCGGCCGAAGATGATCGTGGCGGGGTGGTCCGCCTATCCGCGGCAGTTGGACTTCGTGGCCTTCCGGCGCATCGCGGACGAGGTCGGCGCGTATCTGATGGTCGACATGGCGCACTTCGCCGGGCTGGTCGCCGCCGGGCTGCACCCCAGCCCCGTCCCGTACGCCGACGTCGTCACCACGACCACCCACAAGACGCTCGGCGGGCCGCGCGGTGGTGTGATCCTGTCCACCCAGGAGCTCGCCAAGAAGATCAACTCGGCCGTCTTCCCGGGGCAGCAGGGCGGGCCGCTGGAGCATGTGATCGCCGCCAAGGCCGTGGCCTTCAAGGTCGCCGCCTCCGAGGAGTTCAAGGAGCGGCAGCGGCGCACGCTGGAAGGCGCGCGCATCCTCGCCGGGCGGCTGCTCGCCGACGACGTCGCCGAGACCGGCGTCTCCGTCCTCACCGGCGGTACGGAGGTCCACCTCGTCCTCGTCGACCTGCGCGCCTCCGCGCTGGACGGGCAGCAGGGCGAGGACCGGCTGCACCGCATCGGCATCACCGTCAACCGCAACGCCGTCCCCTTCGACCCCCGACCCCCGATGGTCTCCTCGGGCCTGCGCATCGGCACCCCGGCGCTCGCCACCCGCGGTTTCGGGGCCGAGGAGTTCCGCGAGGTCGCCGACATCATCGCGCAGACGCTGAAGGAAGAGCCGGACGAGGAGCGCGCCGCCGTGCTGCGCGCCCGCGTCACCGCGCTCACCGACAAGTTCCCGCTGTACCCGGGCCTGAACGGAGCCACCGCATGAGCACGACGCCGTTGCCCGAGCACCCCGACCACCTCTGGCGCAACCCCGAGCCCCGCTCCTCGTACGACGTGGTGATCGTCGGCGGTGGCGGTCACGGGCTGGCCACCGCCTACTACCTCGCCAAGAACCACGGCATCACCAACGTCGCCGTCCTGGAGAAGGGCTGGCTCGCGGGCGGCAACATGGCCCGCAACACCACGATCATCCGCTCCAACTACCTCTGGGACGAGAGCGCGGGGATCTACGAGCACGCGCTGAAGCTGTGGGAGGCGCTGCCCGAAGAGCTGGAGTACGACTTCCTGTTCAGCCAGCGCGGCGTCCTCAACCTCGCGCACACCCTCCAGGACGTACGCGAAGGCGTCCGCCGCGTCGGTGCCAACAAGCTCAACGGTGTGGACGCGGAGTGGCTGGACCCACAGCAGGTCGCCGAGGTCTGCCCGATCCTCAACGTCTCGTCCGACACCCGCTATCCCGTACTCGGCGGCACCTACCAGCCCCGGGCCGGCATCGCCAAGCACGACCACGTCGCCTGGGCGCTGGCCCGCCGCGCCGACGAACTGGGCGTCGACATCATCCAGCACTGCGAGGTCACCGGCTTCGTGAAGGACGGCGACCGGGTCGTCGGCGTGGAGACGACCCGCGGGCGCATCAACGCAGGGCGCGTCGGCCTCGCGAGCGCGGGCCACAGCAGCGTCCTGGCGGAGAAGGCCGGCTTCCGGCTGCCCGTACAGTCGCATCCGCTCCAGGCGCTGGTCTCCGAGCTGCACGAGCCGGTGCACCCGACCGTCGTGATGTCCAACCACGTGCATGTGTACGTCTCGCAGGCGCACAAGGGCGAGTTGGTGATGGGCGCGGGCGTGGATTCGTACAACGGGTACGGGCAGCGCGGCGCGTTCCATGTCATCGAGGAGCAGATGGCCGCGGCGGTGGAGTTGTTCCCGGTCTTCGCGCGCGCCCATGTACTGCGTACCTGGGGCGGCATCGTCGATGTCACCCCGGACGCCTCGCCGATCATCGGCACCACGCCTGTGGAGAACATGTACGTCAACTGCGGCTGGGGGACCGGCGGTTTCAAGGCCACCCCGGCGGCCGGCTGGACGTTCGCGCACACGATTGCGACCGGGGCGCCGCATCCGATCAACGCGCCCTTCGCGCTCGACCGCTTCGTCACGGGGGCGCTGATCGATGAACACGGTGCGGCTGCGGTGGCGCATTGACGCGGCGGCCTCGCGCCGTAGCCGTTTTTCTTTGTTGCCGGGTGCGACGCCGTTGTGGCTGGTCGCGCAGTTCCCCGCGCCCCTGAACTCGCCCTTCGGGCTCGTCGTGACGGGCCCGCCCCCCTCGAGAGGAACGACCATGCTCCTCCTGTCCTGTCCATGGTGCGGTCCGCGTGACGAGACCGAATTCCACTACGGGGGCCAGGCCCACGTCCCCTTCCCCGCTGACCCGCACACGCTCGATGACCGGCAGTGGGCCGAGTACGTCTTCTACCGGGACAACCCCAAGGGCCCGTTCGCCGAGCGGTGGATGCACGCCACCGGCTGCCGCCGCTGGTTCAACGCCGTACGGGACACCGCCACTTACCAAGTGCTGGCCACCTACCGGCTCCACGAGCCGCGCCCCGACGTGCTGTCCGAGGGAGGGAACCGATGACCGACCAGCACCGCCGGCTCCCGTTCGGGGGCCGCATCGACCGCGCCACCCCGCTCCGCTTCACCGTCGACGGCCGCGAACTGACCGGCCACCCGGGCGACACCGTCGCCTCCGCGCTGCTCGCGGCCGGTGTCACCGAGGTCGCACCCTCGATCTACCGCGGCCGCCCGCGCGGCATCACCGCCGCCGGGGTCGAGGAACCCAACGCGCTGTTGCAGATCGACGGCCCGTGCTCGGAAGGCATGCTCCCGGCCACCACCGTGGAGCTGTACGACGGGCTGTCCGCCACCACGATCTCCGGCCAGGGCCGGCTGGACCCCACCCCCGACCCCGCCGTGTACGACAAGAAGTACGTGCACACCGACGTGCTGGTCATCGGCGCAGGGCCGGCCGGGCTCGCGGCCGCCGCCACCGCCTCGGCCACCGGCGCCCGGGTGCTCCTCCTCGACGAACAGCCCGAATGCGGCGGCGCGTTGCTCTCCGGGCGCGGCGAGACGGTCGACGGCCGGGACGCGCTCGCCTGGGTACAGGAGACCCGGGCCGCGCTCGACGCCGCGCCCGAGACGCTCGTCCTCTCCCGTACGACCGCCTTCGGCTCCTACGACGACAACTATGTCCTCGCCGTGCAGCGCCGCACCGACCACCTCGGCGCCGAAGCACCCGAAGGCGTCTCGCGGCAGCGGCTGTGGCACATCAGGGCGGCGCAGATCGTACTGGCCACCGGCGCCCACGAACGGCCGCTGGTCTTCGCGGACAACGACCGTCCGGGCATCATGCTCGCCTCCGCCGTCCGGACGTACCTCAACCGGTACGCGGTGGCGCCCGGCACGCGCGTCGTGGTCGCCACCACCCACGACAGCGCGTACGAGACGGCGGCCGACCTCTGCGCGGCCGGCGTCGAGGTCGCGGCCGTCGTCGACGCCCGTACCGAACTGTCCGAGCCGGCAGGGGAGTTCGCCACTGCCACCGGAGTGGAGGTGCTGACCGGTAGCGCGGTGGCCGGCACCGCCGGGGACCCGCGGCTGACCGGCGTCACCGTCCGCGCGTTGGACGAGAACGGCCAACTGACCGGCCCCGCCCGGTCCTTGGACTGCGACCTGCTTGCGGTCTCCGGTGGCTGGAGCCCGGTCGTGCACCTGCACAGCCAGCGGCAGGGGAAGCTGCGCTGGGACGAGGAGCTGGCGGGCTTCGTACCGGGCGAGCCGGTGCGCGACCAGCGGCTCGCCGGCGCGGTGTGCGGGACGTACGACCTGGCCGGCTGTGTCGCGGACGGGGCAAGGGCCGGGGCGCAGGCCGCCGCGGACGCCGGGTGTGCGACCGATGTCCCGGCCGCGCGCACGCCGGAACCGCCGGCGCCCGTACGTCCCCTCTGGCTCGTCCCCGGCGAGGGCGACGACCCCGGCGCCTGGGACACCCACTTCGTCGACCTCCAGCGTGATGTGACCGTCGCCGACGTGCGGCGCTCCACCGGCGCCGGGATGCGCGGCGCCGAGCACGTCAAGCGGTACACCTCGCTCGGCACCGCCAACGACCAGGGCAAGACCTCCGGCGTCAACGCCATCGGTGTCATCGGTGAGTTGCTGAAGGAGGGCAGCGCACCCACCTCGCCGGGCGACATCGGCACGACGACCTACCGCGCGCCCTACACCCCGGTCGCCTTCGCCGCCCTCGCCGGGCGGGAGCGCGGCGACCTCTTCGACCCCGACCGCCGCACCGCCGTCCACGACTGGCACGTCGAGCAGGGCGCGGAGTTCGAGGACGTCGGGCAGTGGAAGCGGCCGCGGTACTACCCGCGGCCCGGCGAGTCCATGGACGAGGCCGTCGCCCGCGAGTGCCGGGTGGCCCGCGAGGGCGTCGCCTTCATGGACGCCTCCACCCTCGGCAAGATCGAGATATGGGGCGCGGACGCCGGCGAATTCCTCAACCGCATCTACACCAACGGCTTCAAGAAGCTGAAGCCCGGCTTCGCGCGCTACGGCGTGATGTGCAAGCCCGACGGCATGATCTTCGACGACGGCGTGACCCTGCGCATCGCGGACGACCGGTACTTCATGACCACCACGACCGGCAACGCCGCCGCCGTGCTGGACTGGCTGGAGGAGTGGCTGCAGACCGAGTGGCCCGAGCTGGACGTGAAGTGCACCTCGGTCACCGAGCAGTGGACCACCGTCGCCGTCGTCGGCCCGAAGTCGCGCGAGGTGATCGCCCGGGTCGCCCCGGACCTGGACGTCTCCAACGACGCGTTCCCCTTCATGACCTTCCGCGAGACCACCCTCGCCTCCGGCGTCCCCGCGCGCGTCTGCCGGATCTCTTTCTCCGGTGAACTGGCCTACGAGATCAACGTCTCGTCCTGGTACGGCCGGGCCGTCTGGGACGAGGTGCACGAGGCGGGCCGCCCGTACGGCATCACTCCGTACGGCACCGAGACGACGCACGTGCTCCGTGCCGAGAAGGGCTTCATCATCGTCGGCCAGGACACCGACGGCACGGTCACCCCGCAGGACGCCGGGATGTCCTGGGTGGTCTCCAAGCTGAAGGACTTCGTCGGCAAGCGCTCCTTCGCCCGGGCCGACACCGCACGCGCCGACCGCAAGCACCTGGTCGGCCTGCTGCCCGCCGACCGCACGACCCGCCTCCCCGAAGGCACCCAGATCATCGACCGCGGCGTGCCCGTGACCCCCGAGGCCGGCCCCGTGCCGATGCTCGGCCACGTCACCTCCGCCTACTACAGCCCGGCGCTCGGCCGCCCGTTCGGCCTGGCGCTGGTCACCGCGGGGCGCGACCGGGTCGGCGAGACCCTGCTCGCCGTCGTCGGCGACGACCTCGTACCCGTCGAGGTCTCCGGACCCGTCCTCTACGACCCCGAAGGGACCAAGCGCGATGGCTGAGCCGACCGTCACCGACACCGCCACCGGCCCCGCTGCGCTCCGCCGCAGCCCGCTCGCCCACCTCGCCGACCGGCTGCGCGACGCCACCGTCACCGGTCCGCGCGGCGTCGCGGTGAGCGAGTGGCCGTACACCACGATGCTGAGCCTGCGCGTCGAGCCGGGTTCGGCCGCCGCCGCGCGGATCGAGAAGTGCCTCGGCGCCGCGCTGCCCGCGCGCTGCGGGGAGACCGCGCCGGCCGGGCCGCGCACGACGCTGTGGCTCGGCCCGGACGAATGGCTGGTGGTCGCGCCGCCCGGCACGGCCCCGCTCACCGCCGAACTCCACGAGGCGCTGGCCGGCGAACCCGGCTCGGTCGTCGACGTGTCGGCCAACCGCACGGTCCTGGAGCTGCGCGGCCCCGCGGCCCGCGACGTCCTCGACAAGGGCTGCCCGCTCGACCTGCACCCGCGTGTCTTCACCCCCGGAGAGGCCGTCGCCACCCGGCTCGGCCCGGTCCCGGTGCTCCTGTGGCGGACCGCCGAGGACACCTACCGCCTCCTCCCGCGCGCCTCCTTCGCCGACTACCTGGCGCGCTGGCTGATCGACGCGATGAGCGAGTACGCCCGGCCGGAGGTGACCTGACGGCGCACCACTCCTTCGCGGGCGCTGCCACAGCCGGGCAGTAAATACCACGAAAGGCGGTCATGTCATGCCATTCTGAACTGGTATGACATGACATGACCGTTCTGTCGGGGTGGCGCGCCGTACGGACGCACCGCGAAGGAAAGGGAACCGATGACTGGGCAGACAGCTGATGAGCCGGCGAAATAACCGGGCGGGCGTGGCCCTGGGAGTACTACCGCTGCTCGGGTTGGTGACCGCCGCGTGCTGGGCCGCGGCCCCCGAGGGCAAGCCGACCGGGTTCTGGGTCGACCCGGACACCCCGGGCGCCCGGAAGGCGCGCGTACTGGCCGAACGGGGACGGGAGCCGGAGGCGACCCTGCTGCGCCGGATCGCCGACCAGCCCGTGGCCGTCTGGCTCACGGAGCAGAACCCCGCACCCCGCGTGGCGCGCATCGCCGGGCAGGCGGCCGGCGACGGCCGCGTCCCGATCTTCGTCGCCTACAACATCCCGCAGCGGGACTGCGGCCATTACTCGGCGGGCGGCGCCGGCAGCGACAGCGCCTACCGCGACTGGGTCGCCCGGCTGGCCAAGGGACTGGGCAACCGCAAGGCGGTCGTCGTACTGGAACCGGACGCGGTGCCGCACACCGTCGCCGGCTGCCGCGACCGCGCACGCAACGACCGCCTGGCGCTGCTGAACGAGGCGGTCAAAACCCTCAAGGCGCGCCCCGGCGCTTCGGTCTACGTGGACGCGGGCAACGCCTCCTGGATCAAGGACACCGACGCGCTCGCCCGCTATCTGACGGCGGCGGGCGTGAAGCGGGCCGACGGCTTCGCGCTCAACGTCGCCAACTTCCAGACCACGGCGGTGAGCGAGGAGTACGGCGACAAGCTCTCCAAGGCGCTCGGCGGCGTGCACTACGTCATCGACACCAGCCGCAACGGCAACGGCCCGCCCCCGGAGACCCAGGATCACGCGATCGGCGCGGAAGCCTGGTGCAACCCGCCCGACCGCGCGCTCGGCCTCCCCCCGACCACCCGCACCGGCCACCCGCTCGTGGACGCCTACCTGTGGATCAAGCGGCCCGGCGAGTCGGACGGCACCTGCCGGGGCGGCCCCCCGGCAGGCCAGTGGTGGACCGACTACGCGCTGCGGCTCGCCCGCGCCGTGGGGGAGGACCTGCGGCCACCGGAGCCGCCGCAGAAGCCGGTGCCCCCGCAGAAGCCGGAGCAGGAGCAGGCCGCCGCCGCACAGGAAGCGGCCCCGGCCCGGGAAACGGCCGGTGCCGCCTCCCCGGCACCGGCCGCCTCGCCGCTCACTTCACATGCACCCACTTCGCCTGCGACGGAGTCCCCCGCGAGTCCGTGAGGAAGAGCATGTACCAGCCCCGCGGCACCAGCGAATGGCTCTTGGGCACGCGCACCGACAGCGTGCCGCCGCGGCGCTCGAAGTCCAGCGCCACCGACCGCTGCTCCACATCGGTGACATGGGTGACGGCGCTGGGCCGCATCAGCCGGGCGGTCCGCACCTTCCCGGCGCCGGCCACGGTGAAGCGGGTGGTCCCGCCCCGCTTCACCTCGGTCGGGCCGTGCGCCGCCGCCGGCCGCGCACGGTCGTAGCGGTACGGCGGCGTGTAGACCTCGATGCGCTTCTCGAACTCCCCGACCCTGGTGTTCGCGCGGTCCGAGAACAGCGGGTCCGAGCCGAAGACCGCGATCCGCCCGTCCGGCAGCAGCAGCGCCTCGGAGTGGTAGTTGCGGCCCACGGTCGGGTCCGCCGCCTTGGCGAACGCGTGCGCACGCGGGTCGAAGATCTGCGCCTTGTGGTTGTCGCTGGCGCCCTTGCCGCGGTAGTCGCCGGACCCGCCGCTGGTGAACACCTTGTCGTCCGGCGTGAGCACCGCGTTCAGATAGCGGGTGCCCTCGGTCAGGCCCGGCCCCGGCCGGTACTCCGGGTGCTTCTTGGTGAGGTCGACCAGCGCGGTGCGCCCCGTGGACTTCGGTGACTCGCCGACACCGCCCCCGCCGAGGAGCATCACCTGCTGCTTCTGGGCGGGTGGCAGCAGCACGGAGGCGGAGGTCTCGGTCAGCTGAGGCTCCGTCAGCCCGGGCACCGGCTTGAAGGTGTTCTTCTCGACGTTCCAGATGCCGGGCGTGCGGCCCTTGTCGGCCGGGCCGTAGCCCGCGTTGGAGCCGGAGTAGAAGAGCTTGCCGTCGCCGGTGAGGAAGAGCGCCGGATAGGTCGGGAAGTAGCGGTGCGGCCCCTTGGACCACTTGCGCGTCTTCGGGTCGTAGATCTCGTTCTTGCCCGGGATGATCTCGCCCATGTCGTCGAGCCCGGACACCGACAGCACCTTGCCGCTCTTCAGGGTCACCAGCGTCGGGTACCAGCGCGCCTCGTTCATCGGGTCGACGCGGAGGTACCGCTCGGCGACCGGATCGAACTCGTAGGCGTCCTTGAGGCCCTGGAAGTCCTTCTTGTCCAGGCCGAGCTTGGTCGCCAGACCGTAGTGGTTACGGGCGTCCGCGCCCTTGAGCCCCTTGATGCTGTACTGCGCGGCCGTGTTCGTCACCCCGGCCCTGCCGCGCCGCACGGCCTCGACGTACACCCGCGCCTCCCGCGCGCTGACCCGCATCCTCCCGCTCCCGTCGCGGGCGGCCTTCTTCTTGGCGCGCGGCACCACCACCGGGAACTGCGAGCGGTACTCCAGGCCGTCCGGGCTGCGGAAGACGGTGCCCTTGCGCAGCGTCTTCGGCTTGTCGGGATCCTCGTTCTTCACGACCATCAGGCCGCCGGCCCGGGTGACGTCGCCCTTGAGCTTCTCGTACCGGCGGGTGCCGCCCGCCACCAGCAGCTTGCCGTCCGGCAGCTGGGCGTGCCCGGCACAGAACATGTCCTTCGGTGTGTCGATCTCCTTGAACGTGTTCTTGGCCGGGTCCCACAGCACGCTCTGGAACGTGCCGGCGGCGAAGTTCTTCGCGTTGTTGCCGGACCCGGCGATCATCAGCACTTTCCCGGTGTGCAGCAGCGCGGCGTGGATGGAGTTGATCCGGAAACGCTGCGGCACGTCCACCAGGTCCCAGTGCCCGTACCGCGCCTTGTAGGACGGCTGGTTGATCTTGTAGTCGTGGTACTTGTGCTCGGCGTAGCCGATGACGGCCGGCGCGTTCATCGCGCCGACCGCGCTCAGCGCGACGGCCCCGATCGCCACTTTGCGCGTGCGGGGACTGGGTCGGTATCTCACGGTGCGAGCCTCCTGACGGTGAGACGAGGGCCGGGCCGAGGCGGTCAGGCCGGTGGGTGCGGCGGGTCGGCTTCGGCGGCGCGCGGCGGCCCGCCCTCGGTGTCGGGGCTCCGCAGGTACTCCTCCACCGCCCACCGGCTCGAAGCCACCTCGACCAGGTCCTTCAGCCGGGCGGCCGAGGGCCCGCAGCAGACGTAGTACGCGATGCCGTGCGGCTCGCCGCCGGTCCGCCGGGCCAGCACCCAGCGCCCGAACCCGTCCTGCCGGGGCGGGCGGATCGTGACGCGCGCCCAGGAGCAGTCCCGGTCGTGGTGCTTGTCGGCCCGGCCCGGCACGCTCTTCCACGCCTGCACGGGGAGGGTGGTGACCAGGGTGTCCACGCGTGCGTCGGCGCCGTCGGCGGTGTGCACCGTGTCGTTGGGCCGAAGGGCCAGCACGTAGGGGACGCGGGATTCCTCCAGCCAGTCCCGGAGCGGCGCGTCCTGCCCGTACAGCGCGTCGGCGGTGACCCAGGAGAACGGGGCCTCCGTGTCGAGGGCGTGCTGCACCAGCTCCCGGAAACGTTCCTGGTCGCTCGTGGCGGCGGGCGCGAGCGGCTCGGCGCGGGCCGGTGTCGGGTGTTTCGCGCGCCGTCGTTCGTGGGCCACCGACCAGCGCCAGACGACCAGCGGGGCGAGGGAGATGACCAGCGCGATCGAGGCCCAGGTCCGCATGGCCGCGTGGGTGTGGTTCAGGAACACCGAGGCGATCAGCGTCGCGCCGAACACACCGGCCCACAGCAGATGGGTGGCGAAGGAGCGCAGCCGGTCCGGGTTGGCCGTGCCGCCCTTCGACGTGACGATGAAGCCGGCCTTCCGCCGCAGGACCGCGCCCGTCAGGGAGCGGGCGTACAGCGGCGCGGCCATCGCGGACATCGCCATGCCCACCATGCCCGAGGACCCCTGCGGCTCATGGGGACTGACGTTGTGCCGCCGGTTCCACATGTAGAGGCCGATCTGCAGGGCCGCGGCATCGCTGTACAGCATCATCCACATCCGCGACTCGACCTGGACGCCGGAGGCGCCGAGACAGAGGAACAGCGCGCAGGAGAGGCCGCCGATCATCCAGTTGACCGCGGCGATCGGGTAGTAGGTCACCATCAGCGCGTAATTGAGCACCTGGCCGGCCGTGAGGCGGAAGGCCGCCCGCCCGAACTGGCGGAAGAGCGATTCGTAGGTGCCGCGGCTCCAGCGCAGCTGCTGGTTGAAGAAGTCGCTCCAGGTGGCCGGTCCCTCGCCCACGGCCAGTACGTCGGGGGTGTAGACCGAACGCCAGGGCCGGCCGGTGGCGGGGTTGCGCCGGCGGTGGATCTCCAGCCCGGTGGCCATGTCCTCGGTGATGGAGTCGTAGAAACCGCCGGCCTGCCGCAGGGCGCTGATCCGGACGCAGTTGTTGGTGCCGACGAACATGGGCGAGCCATAGGCGTTCCCGGCGCGCTGGATCAGCGCGTGGAAGAGGAACTGCTGGCTCTCCGACGCCCTGGCGACCGTGCTGTCGTCATTCCCGTAGACCTGGGGCCCGACGACGAAGGCCACATCGGGGTCCCGGAAGAAGCCCATCATGCGCTCCAGGTACGCGGGCAGCGGCACATGGTCGGTGTCGACCCCCGCCAGGAATTCGTAGGCGTCGCCGTGCGCGTCCAGCCAGGAGTTGTAGTTGCCGTGCTTGGTCCTGGCGCGGAACGAACCGGTCGGCCGGTTCCACTTCTCCACGCCTTTGCGGGAGAAATGCCGCACGCCCAGTTCCTCGCACATCCGCCGCATCTCCGGGGTGTTCCCCTCGTCCAGCAGCCACACGTCGAGCGGGCCGTTGTGCCGGAGCGCCATGGCGCCCTCCAGCGTGGCCCGGACCATTTCCACGGGCTCCTTGCCCGGGACGAAGGTGGTCAGAAATGCCACCCGGGTGCCGGGCGCGGGAGTGACCGGCACCGGGTCCCGGGCCACGAGCGTGGCGTGCGCGATGGAGACGACGTTGAGGACGCGGAAGGTCTCCAGCAGGCCGATGGAGACGAGCATGACGGCGTCGGCGGCCGTCTCCCAGCCCGCCGCGTATTCACGGTGCACCCAGTGCAGCGGCTGCAGGAGCCAGATGAGCAGCGCCAGCGAGGCGAGGGGCGCCCCGACCAGCAGCAGGGCCGTCCACACGCGGTGCGGGCCGCCGCTCAGCAGGCTTCGGTACTGCACCCGGTAATTCGCGGGATCGGGGTGCGGTGGAGTGAGCGGACCGGCCAGCCGGCTGAATTTCTCGTAGTCGTAACGAGGGACGGACGGCGCGTCGCCGACGGGGGAGCAAATCTCGGTTTTTGTGTCCTCCCCTTGTACTGAACGGCTGGTGACCGCTACCGACGGGTGGCCATCGTGCTGATCCATGGCAGTTTTCCGCGAGAATGCCACGTTACCCCTCGTTACGTATGTAGTTTATAGGTCGAACGGGCCACTAAAACGCTAAGCTAACAAAACTTCTGTATGCCGGAGAGTTCGCCATCCCCGCGGGCCGCCCGAATGGCGGCAGGGTGGCCGGCCGTCCTGGCGCGAGATTCTGAATTTCTCTGCGTCCGAACAGGTGAAAAAATTGTTTCTCCGCAACTTTGAGCCCGTTCGGCCCGATCAAGAGGGGGAAGGGAGACGGCAGTACGGCCGCCTCCCACTCGCTTCAGGAAAGGCCAGTTGTCATGTCACGAATGGCGAAGCTCACCGCTCTCACGGCACTCGCGGCCACTGCCGTCCTCGGTGGGGCGACGACCGCTTCCGCCCACAACGGCGGAAGCAGCGGTGGCGCCGGTGCCGCCGCCGCGGCGTCGAATTCCCCCGGTGTGCTGTCGGGCAATGTGGTCCAGGTGCCGATCAGCATCCCGATCAACGCCTGCGGCAACACCGTCAACATCATTGGCCTGCTGAACCCGGCCTTCGGGAACACCTGCGTCAACGGCCACACTGGCCAGCAGGACGACCACCACCACAACGACCACCACGACAACCACCACCACAAGGGGCACTGAGACCGGCACGCCCGCGCCCGCTCCCGTCCGGTGTTCCCAGCCCGGCACCGGACGGGGCGGGCCGGCCGCTCACTCCAGCCGGCCGAAGCGGCGGGCGGCCCACGCCAGCCCGCCCGCGCCCAGCAGGGCCAGGGCCAGGAGTTCGAGGACGGCCGGGGGCTGCCAGTCCCCCCAGCGGACGCCGGTGGAGGCGAGGCCGCCGGGGACGTACTGGGCAATGCTGCGGCGCAGCACGTCGACGGCGTAGGCCAGCGGATTGACGGCGGTCAACTGGGTGAGCCAGCCGGGCAGGGCGGTCAGCGGGAAGAAGGCCCCCGAGAGGAACAGCAGCGGCATCAGGGCCAGCCCGAGCAGGGTGTGGAAGGACTCGACGCTGCGGATGCCGATCGCCAGCGCCGCCGTCAGGGCGGTGAGGACGAACGAGGTCAGCGCCATCGTGGCCAGCAGCGCGAGCAGCAACAGGGGGCGGTAGGGCAGCCCGACGGTCCCCGACGCGGCGAGCAGGACCGCACCCTGGGCGGTGGCCACGGCGGTGCCGCCCAGACAGCTCCCGTACAGCAGGCTGGAGCGGCGTACGGGCGCCATCAGCGTCTCGCGGAGATAGCCGCTCTCGCGATCGGTGATCAGCCGCATTCCGACCGTCACCGCGGGGGTCTGCACGGTCATCACCAGTACGCCGGGGAACAGGTAGGTGCGGTAGTCGCCGCCGACGGCCGTCGCGGGGACCAGCGCGGCCAGGCCGCCGCCGAGCAGCAGCAGGAACAGCAGCGGCTGCACCAGCGTCACGACCGTCTGCAGCGGCTGGCCGAGCATACGCAGCAGGTCGCGGAGGACCAGGGCGTGGACGGCGCGCAGTTCGCGCAGCAGGGCGCCCGGCGGATCCAGCGCACCGGCCGTCACGGCCGGCTCCCGTCGCCGCTCAGGGGGGCGTCGGGCGGAGCGATGCGCCGCCCGGTGTGGTGGAAGAAGACGTCGTCCAAGGTGGGTTCCGTGAGGGAGACGGCGTGTACGGGGACGCCGCGGGCGGCGAGCGCGGCGCACAGCCGGGGGATCTGCCGGGGGCCCGCCGCCACGGCGACGGTCAGCCCCTCGGGCGCGGTGACCGCCCGCAGGCCGAGGTCCTCGCGCAGGGCGGCCGCCGCCGCGCGGTCGTCGGCGGTGCGTACGCGCAGGCGGTCGTCGCCGATCGCGGCCTTCAGGGCCGCCGGGGTGCCCTCGGCGACGACGCGGCCGCGGTCGAGGATGGCGATCCGGTCGCAGTGTTCGGCCTCGTCCAAGTAGTGCGTGGTGACGAAGACGGTGGTGCGCCGGTCGGCGCGCAGCCGCGCCAGGTGGTCCCAGATCTGGGCCCGGGAGTGCGGGTCGAGGCCGACGGTCGGCTCGTCGAGGAAGAGCACGCCCGGCTCGTGGAGCAGTGCGCGGGCGATCTCCAGGCGGCGGCGCAGCCCGCCGGAGAGCGTGCGCACACGGTGCCGGCGGCGGTCGCTCAGCCCCGTCAGCTCCAGGAGCGAGGCGCTGCGTGCCCGGGAGCGCGCGCGGGGGAGGCCGTACAGGCGGGCGTGGAGGTAGAGGTTGCATTCGAGGCTGAGGTCGGGGTCGACCGCGCTGTGCTGGAACAGCAGGCCGACCCCGCGCCGTACCTGCTGCGGTTGGGTGCGGACGTCGGCCCCGGCCACCACGGCCTGCCCGGCGGTGGGGCGGGCCAGGGCGCACAGCATCGCGATGGTGGTGGTCTTGCCGGCGCCGTTCGGCCCGAGGAAGGCGAAGGTCTCCCCGGGGCGCACGTCGAGGTCCACCCCGCGTACCGCCTCGGCGCCGGGGTAGCGCTTGGTCAGACCATGGGCGCAGATCGCGTAGCGCTCGGCGTGGCCGGCGCGGTCCTCGGCACCGCCGGACGCTTCCTTTTGACGCGGCACGTTCCACACCTCAGCATGAGAACAAGGGAGAAAATCACCTTATCCGGGCACCCTGCCTGACGGGCGCCAACACGAGCGCAGAAAGAAGGTGACGACGATGCGCCTGCCGTACATTCCTCCGACAGTCGTCCGCATGGGACGGGTCGAAGAGCTGACCGGCCAGCTGCGCCACGGCGTTCCCGATCTGCTCGGCCACGGCAACATCCTCTGACCGTCCGCTGAACGGAGGCGGAGCCGAGCGCTCCGCCTCCGCCCATGAGGTGGTGAGAGGGTGGCCGGACACGACGTCGTCGCACAGGGTTTCACCGAGTTCCCCGGCTGTTCCGGGCTGATCGCCACGGGCGCGCACACGATCGAGCGGGGCTGCGTGCCCTTCGACGCCCGTTCCGCGGACCGCCCACGGGGCAGCCATGTCCACCAGTGGGTTCCTGCCGGAACGCGCCCTGCACGGTCCCGCGTACCGGAAGCCCTTCCCGGCACCTTCCTCCTCCTGGCGGGCCCGCTGGGCGGGCCGCTCGCCGCGGACCGCGCGGAGCGGCTGGCCCGCGAGGTG
>NZ_JBEPFC010000096.1:0-27197 GCF_040301705.1 Streptomyces sp. NPDC000151
CTAGATAAGAATTGCGGTGTCTGTAGTTATGACGTGTGCTCTTCGGATCTGGGCGTGGCGGAGGCGGCGGAAGCCGTCTCCGCCGATCGTCGTACCGCGCCTACCGCGCGGAGATCCCGCAGGTCCGCGCGGTGCTCCCGCGGCCGTCCGCAATCGGCCATTCCGAGTTATCCACAACCCGCACGGTGATCCGACGCGCGCGTCCGAATCCTGGGATGCTGATGAACGTCGAGCCGAGAACGGGTGGGGGAGCCGAAGATCGTGGAGAACAGCGTGCGGGTGGTCATCGCCGAGGATTCAGTGCTGCTGAGAGAGGGCCTGACGCGGCTGCTGACCGATCGGGGGCATGAGGTCGTCGCCGGTGTGGGCGACGCGGAGGCGCTGATCAAGGCCATCGGGGAGCTGGCCGCCGAGGGGGAGCTGCCGGACGTGGTCGTCGCGGACGTCCGTATGCCGCCGACGCACACGGACGAGGGGGTGCGTGCCGCGGTCCGGCTGCGCCGGGACCATCCCGACCTGGGAGTACTGGTGCTGTCGCAGTATGTCGAGGAGCAGTACGCGACGGAGCTGCTGGCCGGTTCGAGCCGGGGCGTCGGCTATCTGCTCAAGGACCGGGTAGCCGAAGTCCGTGAGTTCGTCGACGCGGTGGTGCGGGTCGCGGAAGGCGGCACGGCGCTCGACCCGGAGGTCGTCGCCCAGTTGCTGGGCCGCAGCCGTAGGCAGGACGTACTGGCCGGCCTCACCCCGCGGGAGCGCGAGGTGCTGGGACTGATGGCCGAGGGACGGACGAACTCCGCGATAGCCCGGCAGCTGGTGGTGAGCGACGGCGCGGTGGAGAAGCACGTCAGCAACATCTTCCTCAAGCTCGGCCTCGCCCCGAGTGACGGGGATCACCGTCGTGTACTTGCAGTGCTCACCTACCTCAACTCCTGACCACCTGACAGGCTGTCAGCCGACGGTGCCGGTGCGGGGGTCACTCCGGCACGGAGTACGGAGCGCTGATCAACCGTTGAAGCACGGAGAGCGTCCTACAGAAGAAGCCGCGGGGGGCGGATGATTCATGGCGAAATATGACAGAGCGGCATCTCGCGCCTGCAGCCACCATGCGAGCGCAGCGTCTCACTTTCACGTCCAGCATGTGATCGCCTCAAGGAAGGCGACCCTTACCCACGTACGATGGCCATGGGACGACAGGTCCGCACGTTGCGTCCCGGATGCCCTGCCCACGGCGGGGACACCCCAGGCCCTGAGGGAGGTCCGAAGCAGTGACCAGCCAGGTCAGTAGCCCAGCCGACAAGACCGACGGTGCGCTCGCAGGGGAACAGCCGCAACCCCCTGCCACGGAGAACGGCGCCGGCAAGGAGGTCCGCAGGCTGGACCGGGTGATCATCCGGTTCGCGGGCGACTCCGGTGACGGTATGCAGCTCACGGGTGACCGGTTCACCTCCGAGACGGCCTCGTTCGGCAACGACCTGTCGACCCTGCCGAACTTCCCCGCCGAGATCCGGGCGCCCGCCGGCACCCTGCCCGGCGTGTCCAGCTTCCAGCTGCACTTCGCCGACCACGACATCCTCACGCCCGGTGACGCGCCCAACGTCCTGGTCGCGATGAACCCGGCGGCGCTGAAGGCCAACCTCGCGGACGTGCCGCGCGGCGCGGACATCATCGTGAACACCGACGAGTTCACCAAGCGCCCGATGGCGAAGGTCGGGTACGCCACCAGCCCACTGGAGGACGGCTCGCTGGAGGCGTACAACGTCCATCCGGTGCCGCTGACGACGCTGACGATCGAGGCGCTGAAGGACTTCGGCCTGTCCCGGAAGGAGGCCGAGCGGAGCAAGAACATGTTCGCGCTGGGCCTGCTGTCGTGGATGTACCACCGTCCGACGGAGAGCACCGAGGCGTTCCTGCGGCAGAAGTTCGCCAAGAAGCCGGACATCGCCGAGGCGAATGTCGCCGCCTTCCGGGCGGGCTGGAACTTCGGCGAGACCACCGAGGACTTCGCGGTCTCCTACGAGGTGGCGCCGGCGACGAAGGCGTTCCCGACGGGCACGTACCGCAACATCTCGGGCAATCTGGCACTGTCCTACGGCCTGGTGGCCGCGGGCCGCCAGGCGGACCTGCCGCTCTACCTCGGCTCGTATCCGATCACCCCGGCCTCCGACATCCTGCACGAGCTGTCCAAGCACAAGAACTTCGGTGTGCGGACCTTCCAGGCGGAGGACGAGATCGCGGGGATCGGCGCGGCGCTGGGCGCGGCGTTCGGCGGCTCGCTCGCGGTGACCACCACCTCAGGGCCCGGTGTGGCGCTGAAGTCGGAGACGATCGGCCTGGCCGTCAGCCTGGAACTGCCGCTGCTGATCGTGGACATCCAGCGCGGCGGCCCCTCCACGGGCCTGCCGACCAAGACCGAGCAGGCGGACCTGCTGCAGGCGATGTACGGGCGCAACGGCGAGGCGCCGGTGCCGATCGTCGCGCCGAAGACCCCGGCGGACTGCTTCGACGCGGCGCTGGACGCGGCCCGTATCGCGCTGACCTACCGCACGCCGGTCTTCCTGCTCTCCGACGGTTACCTGGCCAACGGCTCCGAGCCGTGGCGCATCCCGGAGGTCGACGAACTGCCGGACCTGCGCGTGCAGTTCGCCGCCTCGGCCAACCACGAGTTGGCGGACGGCACCGAGGTCTTCTGGCCGTACAAGCGCGACCCGCAGACCCTGGCCCGCCCCTGGGCGGTGCCGGGCACCCCGGGCCTGGAGCACCGCATCGGCGGCATCGAGAAGCAGGACGGCACGGGCAACATCTCCTACGACCCGGCCAACCACGACTTCATGGTCCGCACCCGGCAGGCCAAGATCGACGGCATCGAGGTCCCCGACCTGGAGGTCGACGACCCGTCAGGCGAGGCCGACACGCTGGTGATCGGCTGGGGTTCGACGTACGGCCCGATCACCGCGGCCGTGCGCCGGGTGCGCCGCGCCGGCGGCGAGATCGCCCAGGCGCACCTGCGCCACCTCAACCCCTTCCCGGGGAATCTCGGGGCGGTGCTGGGGCGTTACGACAAGGTGGTCGTCCCCGAGATGAACCTCGGCCAGCTCGCCACCTTGCTGCGGGCGAAGTTCCTCGTGGACGCCCGGTCCCACACCCAGGTCAGCGGGATGCCCTTCAAGGCAGAGCAGCTCGCCGCCCACCTCGAAGAGGTTATGAAGCAGGGCCCGAAGGAGGCCATCAATGACTGAGACGATCGCGGAGGGTGCGGCGCAGATCGAGGCGCTTTCCCTGGTGCCCAAGGCCGAGGCCAAGCAGTCCATGAAGGACTTCAAGTCCGATCAGGAAGTGCGCTGGTGTCCCGGCTGCGGCGACTACGCCGTCCTCGCCGCCGTGCAGGGCTTCATGCCCGAGCTCGGTCTGGCGAAGGAGAACATCTGCTTCGTCTCCGGCATCGGCTGCTCCTCCCGCTTCCCGTACTACATGAACACCTACGGGATGCACTCCATCCACGGCCGCGCCCCGGCCATCGCCACGGGCCTGGCCTCCTCGCGGCGCGACCTGTCGGTGTGGGTGGTCACCGGTGACGGCGACGCGCTCTCCATCGGCGGCAACCACCTCATCCACGCCCTGCGCCGCAACGTCAACCTCAAGATCCTGCTGTTCAACAACCGGATCTACGGCCTGACCAAGGGCCAGTACTCGCCCACCTCCGAGGTCGGCAAGATCACCAAGTCGACGCCGATGGGCTCGCTGGACGCGCCCTTCAACCCGGTCTCGCTGGCGATCGGCGCCGAGGCGTCCTTCGTGGCCCGCACGGTGGACTCCGACCGCAAGCACCTGACGAGCGTGCTCCGCCAGGCCGCCGCCCATCCCGGCACGGCGCTGGTGGAGATCTACCAGAACTGCAACATCTTCAACGATGGCGCGTTCGAGGTGCTCAAGGACAAGGACAAGGCCGAGGAGGCCGTGATCCGCCTGGAGCACGGGCAGCCGATCCGGTTCGGCGCTCCCGCCGAGGACGGCCTCGGCTCCAAGGGCGTCGTCCGCGACCCGCTCACCGGCGACCTGAAGGTCATCGACGTCGCCGAGGAAGGGACGGACGCCGTGCTCGTGCACGACGCGCACAACCCCTCCCCCACCACGGCCTTCGCCCTCTCCCGGCTCGCCGACCCCGACACCCTGCACCACACGCCCATCGGCGTGCTGCGCAGCGTGGACCGGCCGGTGTACGACACCCTGATGTCCGACCAGCTGGACGCGGCCATCGAGCAGAAGGGCAAGGGCGACCTCGCCACCCTGCTCGCCGGCAACGACACCTGGACGGTCGTCGGCTGACGGCCGGGCGGCCCTTACGGCCGCCGCCTTCTCTCCCGGCTGCCCGGGACCGCCCCTGCGGGCGCGGTCCCGGGCAGCCGTACGTGTGCCCGCCCCGGCCTGCCCGACTCCGGATATGTAACGACCGTATTTGAGATACGGGCATGACATGCGAGGCCGGCGGCGTTACCTTCGGAGAGCTCGGCACGCCGCGCCGACGCCCGCCCCCGCTCGCCCAGGAGGACCCCTTGCCGTCTCCGTCCGACCAGCGCACCGGCCTGGCCTACGGCTTCGTGGCGTACGGCATGTGGGGCTTCCTCCCCCTCTACTGGCACCTGCTGTCCGCCGCCTCCCCCACCGAGATCCTGGCCAGCCGCATGGCCTGGTCGCTGCCGGTGGCCCTGGTCTTCCTGATCGCGCTGCGCCGCTGGTCCTGGATACGCCCGCTGCTGCGGCAGCCGAAGCGGCTCGGCATGGTGGTGGCGGCGGCCGCCGTCATCTCGGTGAACTGGTACCTCTACATCTGGGCGGTCAACGCCGGCCATGTGCTGGAGGCGTCCCTCGGGTACTTCATCAACCCGCTGGTCAGCATCGCCTTCGGCGTGATCTTCCTGCGCGAGCGGCTGCGTCCGCCGCAGTGGGCCGCGGTCGGCGTCGGCACGCTGGCGGTGCTCGTGATGGCCGTGGCGTACGGCCGGGTGCCCTGGATCGCGCTCGGCCTCGCGCTGTCCTTCGCCACGTACAGCCTGGTCAAGAAGGGCATCAAGCTCGGTGGCATCGAGGGCTTCAGCACGGAGACGGTGATCCAGTTCCTGCCCGCGCTGGCGTACCTGATCCTCCTCGGCGTACGCGGCGAGTCCGGCTTCGCCGGCGGCGGCATCGGGCAGGCCGCGCTGCTCGCGGGCACCGGCCTCGCCACCGCGCTGCCGCTGATCGCCTTCGGCGCGGCCGCCGTCCGGCTGCCGCTCTCGGTGCTCGGCATGCTCCAGTACCTCGCGCCGACCTTCCAGTTCGTCCTCGGCCTCACCGTCTTCCACGAGGCCATGCCGCCCGAGCGCTGGGCGGGCTTCGCCCTCGTGTGGCTGGCGCTCGCCGTGCTGACCTGGGACGCGCTGCGCACGGCGCGGACGTCCCGGGCCGCTGCCCGTACGAGTACCGCTCCTCAGGCCGTGACGTCGCGCGTCGTGAAGCGGGCCCAGGCCGCCGAGCCGAAGACCAGCGCGTAGACCGCCTGGAGGCCGAGGTTGCGGCGGATGTCCTCCCAGTAGACCGGGTCGCGCAGCAGGTCGGCGAAGCTCAGCCAGTAGTGCGGGAAGAGGTACGGCTGGACGGCGTTCAGCTGCGGAATGGTGTTCAGGATCTGCAGGGTGATCACCACTCCCACGGTCATCGCCATGGCCGCGATGCCGCTGCCGGTGAGCGTGGAGACGAACAGCCCCAGCGCCGCCACGCCGATCAGCGAGAGTGCGACCACGCCCGCGACGGCGAGCGCCCGCAGCAGCCCCTCCGCGAACGGCACGGTCGTCCCCGACAGCAGCGTGACCTCGCCCAGCGGGAAGAGCAGCGCGCCGACGGCCAGCGCCGACGCAGCCACCACCAGGGTCGCCACCAGGCAGAACACCAGCGTGGCCGCGTACTTGACGAGCAGCAGACGGGTCCGCCCGGCCGGGGCGACGAGCAGGTACCGCAGCGTTCCGGCGCCCGCCTCGCCCGCGATCGCGTCCCCGGCGACCACGCCGAGCGCCATCGGCAGAAACACCGGCAGGGTGGCCGCGAGGGAGGTGAAGACCAGGAAGAGGCCGTTGTTCGTGACCAGGGAGATGAAGGCCGGGCCGCCGCGGGCCCCGCCGTCCGCGGTCTGGACGCGGACGGCGATCCCGACCAGTACCGGCACCAGGGCCAGCACGGCGAGCAGGACGAGGGTGCGGCGGCGCCGGAACGTCATGCCGATCTCATTGCGCAGCAGGCCGAGCGTCCACAGCGGACGCGGCCCCCGGGAGACCGCCGCCCGCCGCGCCGCCTCGGCCGTCCCGGCCCCCGCCGCCTCGGCCCGCGCCGTCTCAGTCCCCGCCGTCTCAGCCCGCGACATCGAAGCCCTCCCCCGTCAGTGCCACGAAGACGTCCTCCAGCGAGGCGCGTTCGGTGCCGAAGCCGCGGACCCGCACGCCGGCCGTGACGAGCGCGGCGTTCAGGTCGGCCGGATCCCATCGCTCGCCCGCATCGGCCGGATCAGCTGCCCCACCCGCGTCGGCCGGATCCGGTCCCCCGGCCGTGCCGCCCGGGTCCGGCGGCAGCTCGCCCGTCACCCGGTCCTCGGTGACGACGAGACCGGTCACGCCGTACTCCTTCAGTACCCGGGCCGCGTCCGCGGTGTCCGGGGTGGTGACGGCCAGCCGGCCACGGGCGCCGGCCGCCAGCCCGGCCACCGTGCCCTGGGTGATCAGCCGGCCGCGGGACATCACGGCGGCGTGCGTGCAGACCTGTTCGATCTCGTCCAGGAGATGCGAGGAGAGGAAGACGGTCGTGCCGTCGGCGGCCAGCTCGCGCACCAGGCCGCGGATCTCCCGCATCCCCTGCGGGTCCAGGCCGTTGGTCGGCTCGTCCAGGACCAGCAGCTCGCGGGGGCGGAGCAGGGCGGCGGCCAGCCCGAGCCGCTGCTTCATGCCGAGGGAGTACGCGCGTGCCTTCTTGCCGGCGGCGGCCGCGAGGCCCACCCGTTCCAGGGCGGCGGCGACCCGCGCGGCCCGGGTGCGGGGATCGGCGGTCGGGTCGGCGGCGTCGTACCGCAGGAGGTTGGCCCGCCCGGTGAGGAAGCCGTACAGGGCCGGGCCCTCGATGAGCGCGCCGACCCGGGGCAGTACCCGCCGCGCGGCGCCGGGCATCGGCTCGCCGAGCAGCCGGGCGCCGCCCGCCGTCGGCTCGATCAGGCCCATCAGCATGCGGATCGTGGTGGTCTTGCCCGAGCCGTTGGGGCCGAGGAAGCCGAAGATGCTGCCGGGCGGCACGGACAGGTCGAGCCCGTCGACGGCCGGCGGCCCGCTGCCGTACGTCTTGGTCAGGCCGCGCGTTTCGATAACGGGCGCACCGGGACGCGCTCCGTCCTCCCCGTCCGGCGACGGTGGCGCCATGCACTCCCCCACTACGGTCCGGGCCGGGGGCGCGGCCGCCACACGGAGCGTCGGCCGCGCCCGGTCGGCGAGCTGCCGAGGGCGGTGGTGGCCGGGCGCCACCACCGCCGCGGTCACTTCGCCGCGTCGGCCGCCTTGATCAGGGTCTGCCGGTCGACGGCGCCGACGTAGACCGTGCCGTCGTCCGTCATCAGGGCGTTGACCAGGCGCGTACTGAAGAGGTGGCCCGAGCCGAAGCCGCCGGTCACCTTCTCGCCCAGCGAGTCCAGGAACTTCCCGGCGTCGCCCGCGGCGGCACCGGCCTTGGACGCCTCCGCCTTGTGGCCCGCGGCGCCTTCCTTGCCCGGGGCCGCGCCGGCGCCCTCGATCTTCGCGATCGCGGTCCAGCCGTGGCCGATGACGTCCATGCCACCCCGGTCGCCGGACCGCGCCCCGTTCAGGCCCTGCGGCAGCCCGCCGGGCAGGCCCTTCGGGAGGTCCCCGGCCTCGGTCCCGGCCGCGTCGTCGTGCCGCTGCGTACGGACCCGGTCGCCGTCGATGATCTTCGCGCCCTTGGGCGGGGCGAAGGCGAAGGTGCCCGCAGCGGGCTTGGCGAAGTCGACCGTGGTGAACCCCGCTTCCAGGGCCGGTGCGCCGCCGCTCTTCGGCGTCAGCGTGAACTTCAGCGGTACGCCGTTGTCCGCGTCCACCGCGATGCGCACGGAACCGACCGTGGAGCCGGCCTGCTTGGGCTTGACCAGCAGCTGGTAGGCGTCCCGCCCGGCGACCTTGGCGGTGCCATCGACGGTGACCGACGTGGTGTCACCGGCCGCGTCCAGGACGTGCTCGGCGAGCTCCTGCGGGGTGACGTCGCCCAGGCCCTTCGGCACGGCCCGGCGCTGCTCGCCCTTCTTCGCGGTGTCCGCCTCCGGGCCGGTGGCGCGGAAGGCGGTATTGCTGCCGCTGTCGTACCCCCACACCTTTTCGCCGTCGCGGACCAGGCTGTACTCGGCGGCCTTGTCGATGACGGACACCCGCTGCCGGTCGGGTCCGTCGGCGGCGACCCGCAGCGTGTGCGTGCCGGACGCCAGCTCCATGAGCTTGTCCTTCGGGTCGGCGGACGCGCCGCCCTTGCCCTGACCGGAGCCCAGCGCTCCCGCGCCCATGCCGCCGGGCAGTTCCGGCAGGCCGAGGTCCGTGCTGGTCCGTACCGTGCCGGACAGCTGCTGCACGTCCGACGCCGCTACCTTCGCGATCAGGTCCTGCGCGGATATCTCCGGCAGGTCGGGATCGCCGGCTCCGGCGAACGCGGGGACCAGCCCGATCGTCGCCGCCGCCACCCCCGCCACCGCGACGGGGACGCCGTACCGGACGACCTTGCGGCGTCCCGTACGTTTCCCCCCGTCGTCCCATTCACCGGTGACCCGTGACGCTTCGTTCCGTGGCATGTGCTTCTACCTCCGTCGTAGGCGGCGGTCTCAACGCAACGCACTCGTCCACACCTCGGGCTCATTGTGTCCCGCTCCGCCATGGCGTGGTGGTGTCAATGCCACCAAATCCGCCATCCCGAAGCGTCAGCCCCGGGGCCGGAACCATGTACTGCTGAAGGATGAGACGACCCCTGAGGGGCGGCGCGCGGCGTACTGCCACGGGCGAAGCCCGGCGTACTCCCGCCGGGCTTCTGTACGGAGTTCGAGCGCGGGCGGTCAGCCCGCCCGGTACACCACCGCGTCGCACAGCTCCTGGAGAGCCGTCTTCGCCGCGCAGTCCGGCAGCGGGGCCAGCGTCGCGCGGGCCTCCTCGGCGTACCGGATGGTGTCGCGGCGGGCCTGCCGCAGGGCGGCGTGGGCGCGCAGCCCGGCCAGCGCCTCGGCGTGCCGGGCGTCGTCGGTGAGGTCCTCGTCCAGGAGGGCGGCCAGCGCACGGTCCTCCTCGGTGGCCGCGTCGGAGGCGGCGAGCGCGCGAAGGTGCAGGACCGGCAGCGTCGGGATGCCCTCGCGCAGGTCGGTGCCGGGGGTCTTGCCGGACTCGCCCGCGTCGCTGGCGATGTCCAGCACGTCGTCGGCGAGCTGGAAGGCGGTGCCCAGGCGCTCGCCGTACTGCGTGAGGATGTCGACCGTGGCCTCGTCGGCGCCGGACATCATCGCGCCGAAGCGGCCGGCGACGGCGATCAGCGAGCCGGTCTTGCCCGCGATGACGTCGAGGTAGTGCCCGACCGGGTCACGGCCGTCGCGCGGCCCCGCGGTCTCCAGGATCTGGCCGGTCACCAGGCGTTCGAACGCCTCGGCCTGGATGCGGACCGCTTCCGGGCCCAGGTCGGCCAGGATGTGCGAGGCGCGCGCGAAGAGGAAGTCGCCGGTCAGGACGGCGAGCGAGTTGCCCCAGCGGGCGTTGGCGCTCTCCACACCGCGGCGCACGTCCGCCTCGTCCATGACGTCGTCGTGGTACAGCGTCGCCAGGTGCGTCAGCTCCACGACGACGGCCGAGGGCACGATGCCCGGCGCGTGCGGGTCACCGAACTGGGCGGCCAGCATCACCAGCAGCGGCCGGAAACGTTTGCCACCCGCGCGGACGAGATGCTGCGCGGCGTCGGTGATGAACGGCACGTCGCTCTTGGTGGCCTCCAGCAGGCCCTCCTCGACAGCCGCCAACCCGGCCTGGACATCGGCCTCAAGAGCCTGGTCCCGCACGCTCAGCCCGAAGGGCCCGACGACGGTCACGAGGGTTACTCCTGTCTGCTGACGATCAAACGGATTGTCGATCTGTCGCTGTCTCCACCATTGGCCAGCGTATCCGGTCGCAGTTCGATCACCATGAGCGCCCGTCCGTCTGCCGCACCCGGCGGCCCGGAGGGCGGCGCCGCACCGGGCCCGGTATGTTCTTGATCACCCAACGTCGTGGGTTTTGTACCGGGAGGAACGGACAGCAGAAGCAAGTTAATCCACCCGAGTCCCAGGAGCCACACCCGTGTCCGGACCACCGCACCCCCGCGACGAGCATTCCTTCCTCGGTCACCCGCGCGGCCTGCTGACCCTCTCGGGCCTGGAGGTCTGGGAACGGTTCTCCTTCCTCGGCATGCAGGCCATTCTGGTGCTGTACTTCGCCGATCAGGTCGCGCACGGCGGCCTGGGCATGGCCGAGAACACCGCCGCCTCCGTCACCGCGGCCTACGGCACCCTGGTCTACCTCGTCTCGGTCGCCGGCGGCTGGCTCGCCGACCGGATGCTCGGGTCCTACCGCGCGGTCCTGTGGGGCGGCGTCCTGATCGCCTGCGGCCACTACTCCATGGCGGTGCCCACCGCGGCCATGACCTGGGTGGGCCTGGGCCTGATCATCGCCGGCACGGGCCTGCTGAAGCCGAACGTCTCGACCATGGTCGGCAAGCTCTACGCGACCGAGGACGAGCGCCGGGACGCGGGCTTCGCGCTGTACTACATGGGCATCAACATCGGCGCCTTCCTCGCCCCGCTGATCATCGGCTGGCTGGGCCAGAAGCAGGGCTGGCACTGGGGCTTCTCGGCCGCCGCGATCGGCATGACGCTGGGTCTGATCCAGTACGTCGCGGGCCGCAAGGGCCTCGCGGGCCGCAAGCACAGCGCCGAGTTCGCCCTGCCGCAGGCGGCGATGCGCCGCGCGACCTGGCTGATCGCCGGCGGCTGCGTGCTGGTCGCCGCCGTCGCCACGGGCCTGGCCCTGGCCGGCTGGCTGACCATGGACCGCACGGTGGACATGCTGACCGTGATCTCGGTGATCGCGCCCGTCGCGTACTTCGTGGTGATGTTCCGCAGCCCCCGGGTGAGCACCGAGGAACGCGGCCGGCTCCGCCCCTACCTCGTGCTCTTCGCCGCCTCGGTGGTCTTCAACTTCGTCCTCTTCCAGTCGTACTCGACGATGACGCTGCTGGCCGCGAGCCATGCCGACACCGAGATCCTCGGCTGGGAGTTCCCCTCGACCTGGTACGGCTCCGTGCTCGGCGGCGCCGAAGTACTGCTCGCGCCGGTCGTCGCGGCCGTCTGGGTCAAGCTCGGCAGGCGCCAGCCGCACGCCTCCCACAAGATCGCCTACGGCGTGATCCTGGGCGGCCTGTCCTTCCTCGTGATGGTCCCCGCGACGCACGGGCAGACCGGCGACTGGAAGATGGCCGCCTGGTGGCTCCTGATCTCCTTCGTCCTGCTCGGCCTCGGCGACATCCTGCTGGAGACCACCGGCATGTCCGCGACGACCAAGCTCGCGCCCGCCGCCTTCGCCAGCCAGACGATGGCCCTGTGGTTCCTCTCCCTCGCCCTGGCCAACGGCATCCAGGCGCAGGTCGTGAAGTACTTCGGCGAGATCGCCAACGACCTGTACTTCGGCCTCAACGGCGGCTTCGCGGTCGTCGTGGGCCTCGCGGTGATCGCCGCCGGACCCTGGCTGCGCCGCACCATGCACCCCGTTCACTGACCCCCCATTGGACCCGGCACCATGCGCATCCGCACCGACTTCCCGTACCGGACGTTCTGCGAGGACGTCCGCATCCCCCTCCCGGACGGCACGCAGCTCTACGCCCGCGTCTGGCGCCCGTACGGCACGGAGCCCGTCCCCGCGCTGCTCGAATACCTGCCCTACCGGCTGAGCGACTGGACCGCGCCGCGCGACGCCCAGCGCCACCCGTACTACGCGGGCCACGGCTACGCCTCCGTCCGCGTCGACGTCCGCGGCCACGGCAACTCCGAGGGCCTGCCGACCGACGAGTACTCCGAGACCGAGCTGGCCGACGGCGTGGCCGTCATCGAGTGGCTGGCCGCGCAGCCGTGGTGCTCCGGCAAGGTCGGGATGTTCGGCATCTCCTGGGGCGGCTTCAACAGCCTCCAGCTGGCCGCCCGCGCGCCCGAGGCGCTGAAGGCGATCGTCACGGTCTGCTCGGCGGACGACCGGTTCGACAACGACGTGCACTACATGGGCGGCTCGCTGCTCGCCGTGGACATGCATGCCTGGGCCGCCACGATGCTCGCCTTCGTCTCGCGCCCGCCGGACCCGGCGCAGGTCGGCGAGGGCTGGCGCAAGCAGTGGACGGACCGCCTCGAAGCGGTCGACCCGTTCATCCACACCTGGCTGGACCACCAGTCGCGGGACGCGTACTGGCAGCACGGCAGCGTCTGCGAGGACTACTCCGCGATCAAGGCGGCGGTGCTCGCCGTCGGCGGCTGGCACGACCCGTACCGGGACACCGCGCTGCGCCTGGTCCAGCACCTCGACGCGCCCGTACGCGGGCTCATCGGGCCCTGGTCGCACCAGTACCCGGACCGCGGCCTGCCGCCGGGCCCCGCGATCGGCTTCCTCCAGGAGACGCTGCGCTGGTGGGACCACTGGCTCAAGGGGGAGGACCGGGGCGTCGAGGACGACCCGCTGCTGCGCTCCTGGATCAGCGAGTCGCACCCGCCGGCCACGGTGTACGACGAGCTGCCGGGCCGCTGGGTCGCCGACCCCGCCTGGCCCTCGCCGAACGTCACGCCGACGGCGTACACCCTGCCGGGCGACCGGCCGCTGCCGGTCCGTTCGCCGCAGCACACCGGCGTCGACGCGGGCCGCTACTTCCCGTTCGGCAACGACGCGGACCTGCCGCCCGACCAGCGCGAGGAGGACGGCCGCTCGGTCTGCTTCGACCTGCCGGAGCTGACCGAACGGGTCGAGATCCTCGGCCGGCCGCGGGTCACCCTGCGACTGACCTCCGAGGTGCCGCGCGGCCAGGTCATCGCCCGCGTCTGCGACGTGGCGCCGGACGGCTCGTCCACGCTGGTCACCCGCGGCGTGCTCAACCTCCTCACCCGGCACGGCCGGGACCGGGCCGTGGAGTGGACGCCGGGCGCCACGGAGGACGTGACCTTCGAGCTGAACGGCATCGGACACGCGTTCCCCGCCGGGCACCGCATCCGCGTCGCACTGTCCTCCGCGTACTGGCCGTGGATCTGGCCGCACGCCGGCAGCGAGGCGGGCTGGACGGTCGACCCGGCCGCCAGCACCGTCGAACTCCCGGTCCGCACCCCGGGCACCGAGGAGCCGGAGATCACCTTCGAGGCGCCCGAGCAGTCCGAGCCGCTCGGCGTGGTCTTCCCCGGCGGCGCCGACCAGCGGCCCGAGCGGAAGGTCGTCCGCGATGTCGCGGCCGGCACCTGGACGCTGGAGGTGGACCCGCGCTACGGCGGCACCCGGATCTACCCGGACGGGCTGGAGTTCACCGAGGACGCGCTGGAGACGTACCGGATCGACAGCGCTGACCCGGAGAGCGCGGCGACCCGCTCGGACTGGTCGATCCGGCTGCACCGGCCGGAGCTCGGCTGGGACGCGCGCATCGAGACCCGCTCGCAGATCACCACGGAGGGCGGGGACTTCGTGACGGAGAACGAGGTCGTGTGCCGGGACGGGGACGAGGAGGTCTTCCGCCGGACCTGGCACCGCCGGATCCCCCGCACGGCGGTGTGAGCCCGAAGAACGGCCGGGCCTCGTACGGCATCAACTGCCGTACGAGGCCCGGCCGTTCAGGGGCGCGGGGAACTGCGCGCCCAGCCACGACGGCGCCGCAGCCGACAAACCGCCCCCCGCGGAGCGTTACCGGGTGCGGGCCAGCGAAGCGGCCAGCCGCGGCGAGGCGAACTCCGTGCCGCAGACAAAGCGCATCACCGGGCCGTAACTGGCCGCCGCCGGCAGCCCCGTGAAGTACAGGCCCGGCACGGACGACTCGAAGCCGGCGCCCAGCCGCGGGCCGCCCGCGCCCACCGCCAGCTCCGTGCGCAGCCCCTGCCCGAGGAAGTCCAGCGCGCCCAGGTCGACCCGGTACCCGGTGGCCGCCAGCACGTGGTCGGCGGCCAGCTCACCGTCGTACCCGTCGGAGCCGCGCAGCGACAGCACGGGACGGCCGCCCTCCACCCGGGCCCGGACGATCCGCCGCCCGGTGGTCACCTGCACCCGGCCCACGAACCGGTCCCGCAGCCACCACGCGCCCAGCGGCCCCAGCACCCGCTTGACCAGGAACTGCCGGGTCGGCGCCGGCAGATAACGGAAGCCGTCCGCGTGGTACGAGAAGGCGTACAGCGACCAGGCGTTGCCGAACGGCGTCTCGGGGCGCAGCTTCGGCTGTTGGTCCGGCGGCGCGCCGAAGCCGACCGCCTGCCGGCCCCGGGCCAACACCCGCACCGAGGCGCCGGCGTCCGCGAGCAGCACCGCGCTCTCCAGCGCCGACTGTCCGGCGCCCACGACCACGACCTCGCGGCCCGCGAACCCGGACAGGTCGGCGTGCTGGGAGGTGTGCGAGATGGGCCCAGTGGGGGTCGGTCCATCCGGTACGGCGTCGGCCAGCTCACCGGGCAGGTGGGCGAAGCCGCTGAGCCCCGTGGCCACGACCACGGCCCGGGCGCGGAACTGCTCGCCGCTGTCCAGCTTCAGGTCGAACCCGCCGTGCTGCCGGTCGACGGAGACCACCCGGACCTCCTCCAGGTCCGGCACCAGCCGCTGCTGGAACCACCGGCCGTACCGGACGAAGGTCTCGACCGGGATGATGTCCCAGTCGGACTCGTACCGCCGCTCCCCCGCCGCCGCGCAGTAGTCGACGAGCGTGTGGCCGGGCTGCGGGGCGTCGATGCTGGACGCCGCCGGCGTGGACTTCAGGATCATGCCCGCCGGCATGTGCTCGCTCCAGCTCACCATCGGGCGGCCGAAGGTCCGTACGGGTATGCCGCGTGCGCGGAGATGAGCGGCGGTGGACAGGCCGAAGGGGCCTGCGCCGATGACTGCTACCGGAGTGTTCACTCGGGTTTCCCTCCCCAGGGTGCTGCTGATGCGTCGTACTGCGTACCGGTGCACGGCTCGGGGCCGCGCTGCCCGGAACCGTGCGGTGGAATGGGAGCGCGCCGGCGGCGCACGGGGCGTCAGCGGTCGTGCCACCGGCCCGACCGGTCGCGCCACAGCTGCCACAGATGCTTGGCGCCCGGCCGGACGAAGCGCGCGAGCATGGTGAAGAACGGCTTCATGTCGTCGGCGGCGAGCCAGGCCAGCTCCGTGCTCGCCGCGCGGTCCGGCACGTGCGGCGTGGTGTAGCCGCTGCGGCGGTAGGCCAGCCAGGCGGGCAGGTCGATGTTCTCCACCACGAAGCGGTGGCCGGCCCGCTGCTCGCCCTCCGGCACCGCGCGCCCGGTCAGGTCCAGGTGCTGGGCGCGGACGACGTCGATGCCCGCCTCGTTCTCGAAGAGCCGGAACTGCGCGCCCATCCGCGGATTGAAGTCCAGCAGCTTGTAGCGCCGGTCCCGGCGGTCGTAGCGCCAGTCCAGGTCGACGATGCCGCTGAAGCCGACGCGCTTGATGAACTGTGCGGTCATCTCGGCCAGTTCGGGGTTGTCCACGACATACGCGCAGGCCGTCATCCCGGCGTGCGGCGGCCAGGAGCGGACCTTGACCCCGGTGAACATCGTCAGCGCCGCGCTGTCCCCGTCGAAGTACGCGTGCACGATCCAGTCCTCGGCCTCCTCGCGCGGGAGGTACTCCTGGAGGATCACGCCGGGGTGCGGGCCCCAGTCCTTGGCGAGATGCCGGAGGTGGGCGGCGTCCGCGATGCGCGTGGTGCCGTTCACGGCGGGCCGGCTGCGGCGCTGGAACGCCTCCCGGTTCTTGGCGACGACCGGGAAGCGGGCCTGCGCGGCGAAGTCCTCGATGTCCGCCTGCGTCTGCGGGAAGGCCGCCCGGGGGGACGGGATGCCGTGTTCGGTGCACAGCTCGTGCAGACCCTGCTTGCTGGCGAGTCTGCGGGAGAGCCCGGACCGGGTGCGCGGGAAGAGGAAGCGGTCGCCCAGGACGTCCGCGTGCTCGGCGATCAGTACCGCTGCCTCCTCGTCGGTCGGCACCAGGACGGTCGGCCGGCCGATGCGGCGGCCGATCCGCAGCAGGCCGTCGACCAGCCGCTCCGGGTCCTCGCGGCCGGTCGTCGGCCAGACGAACCGCCCCTTGAGGTACCGCGACGCCGCGGCCGGCGTGTATCTGTCCTCGGTGATCGCGTACATGGGCACGCCGAGCCGTCCCAGGCTGCGGATCGCCCCCACCCCGCCGTGGTGCAGCGGATAATCACCGATCTTCACAATCAGCCCTGGCACGGTCCGGTCGACCGTGAACCGCGTGCTGGCTCGAGCCACGTGTCCCCCCTATGGCCACAGCCCCACCCCGGCCGCGCCCCGAAAGGACGCTAGAACCCCAATGGGCGGTTCGCCAATCCATTTCAGGACATTGCTAACTCTTTAGGCATGTCCCGGGAGACCGGTACGGAACGGGCGCTCGTTGCGCGTCGGGCAAGAGGCATCTCGCGGTGCGGATGGGGCGGTTGTCATGCGCGTGACTGCTAGCCTCACGAATCCTGTCCCACAACGGAGGAGACGTACGTGCGCAAGGCAGCGCAGATCGCCGGGGCGGCCGCCATCGCCGCGCTGTTGCTCAGCGGATGCGGCAGCAGCGGCGAGGGCGGCAAGGAGAGCAAGCCGTCGCAGTCGGCGGACGGCGCCGACAAGCCCGCGAGCGGCATCGACGGCGCGTGGCAGTCGAAGTCCGCGAACGGCACGGTCACCCTCGCGGTCATCGGCGAGTCCGCGACCCTGTCCGCGGGCAAGACCGCCTGCCAGGGCAAGGTCCAGGACATGGGCACCACCATGCTCGCGCTGAAGTGCAGCGGCGGCGACGACACCCGTTCCATGGGCAACGTCGAGCAGACCGGCGACAAGCTCACGGTCAGCTGGAAGAACGGGCCCACGGAGGAGTTCACCAAGACCGAGGGCAAGGTGGAGATCCCCAAGCCCGACCTGCCGTCCGGCGCCAACTGAGCGGCTTTCCCGAGGAGATCAACGTGCGCAAGGGCATTTCGTTCGCCGCCGCGGCCGCCGCGGCCGCGGTCCTGCTCGCCGGATGCGGTGGCGGCGACACCGGCGGTGGCGCGAAGAAGTCACCGTCGCAGTCGCCGTCGCCGTCCGCCTCGTCGGCCGGACGGACGCCCGGTGGCGACGTCTCCGTGGCGTCCCTGGAGGGCGGCTGGACCACGAACGCGCAACACGCCGACAAGGGCCTGCTGATCCTGTCCGTCTCGAAGCACGAGGCGGTACTGATCGGCAAGAAGTCCTGCGGCGGCAAGGTCGTGGACGGCAAGCCGGTCGAGCTCGTCTTCAAGTGCACCGACGGCGACACCGAGCACTCCGCGGGCACGGTGCAGAGCCTCCGGGGCAAGAAGCTCACCGTGCGCTGGGCCTCCGGCAAGGAGTCCGTCTTCACCCGGACCGAGGGCACGACGGACCTGCCGTCCATCGACCCCTCGTCGCTGGACGGCTTCCAGCAGAACGGCTGACGTACCCGGCCGTACTGCCTCTGTACGCCGCTGCCCGGCACCCCTCGCGGGAGTGCCGGGCAGCTTCGTGCGTACGGAAACCTCGCCGGGTCAGCGGACGAACACCCCCGCCTGTCCCGCCAGGTCGAGGAAGTACTGCGGCGCCAGGCCCAGTACGAGCGTCACCACTACGCCGACCGCGATGGCCGTCATGGTCAGCGGGCTGGGCACCGCCACCGTCGGGCCGTCCGCCTTCGGCTCGTTGAAGAACATCAGGACGATCACCCGGATGTAGAAGAACGCGGCGACCGCGGACGAGAGCACACCGATCACGACCAGCCAGCCCGCGCCGCTCTCCGCCGCCGCCTTGAACACCGCGAACTTCCCCGCGAACCCGGAGGTCAGCGGGATGCCGGCGAAGGCGAGGAGGAAGACCGCGAACACGGCCGCGACCAGCGGCGAACGCCGCCCGAGCCCCGCCCACTTGGACAGGTGCGTCGCCTCGCCGCCCGCGTCCCGCACCAGCGTGACCACCGCGAACGCGCCGAGCGTCACGAAGGAGTACGCGAGCAGGTAGAAGAGCACCGAGGAGATGCCGTTCCTGCTCGTGGCGATCACGCCGGCCAGGATGAAGCCCGCGTGCGCGATGGAGGAGTACGCCAGCAGCCGCTTCACATCGGTCTGGGTGAGCGCGATGACCGCGCCGGCCAGCATCGTCAGGATCGCCACGCCCCACATGACCGGGCGCCAGTCCCAGCGCAGGCCCGGCAGCGCGACGTACAGCAGACGCAGCAGCGCGCCGAACGCGGCGACCTTCGTGGCGGCGGCCATGAAGCCGGTCACCGGGGTCGGCGCGCCCTGGTACACGTCCGGGGTCCACATGTGGAACGGGACGGCGCCGACCTTGAACAGCAGGCCCATCACGACCAGCGCGCCGCCGATCAGCAGCAGCGCGTCATTGCCCATGGTGTCGGCGAGCGCCGGGTCGATCTGCTTGGCGCCGTCGCTGACGACCTCGGCGATGCCCGCGTACGTCACCGTGCCCGCGTAGCCGTACAGCAGGGCGATGCCGAAGAGCAGGAACGCCGAGGAGAACGCGCCGAGCAGGAAGTACTTCACCGCCGACTCCTGCGAGAGCAGCCGTTGGCGGCGGGCCAGCGCGCACAGGATGTACAGCGGGAGGGAGAAGACCTCCAGCGCGACGAAGAGGGTCAGCAGGTCGTTGGCCGCCGGGAAGACCAGCATGCCGCCGATCGCGAAGAGCAGGAGCGGGAAGACCTCGGTGGTGGTGAAGCCCGCCTTGACGGCCGCCTGCTCCGCCTCGCCGCCGGGGACCGCCGCGCCCTGGGCCGCGAAGGAGTCCACCGGGCGGCCGTGCGCCGCGGGGTCGAGCCTCCGCTCGGCGAAGGTGAAGACCGCGATCAGCGAGACCAGCAGGATCGTGCCCTGCAGGAAGAGCGCCGGGCCGTCCACCGCGAGGGCACCCATCGCGGCGATGTGCGCCTTGGTCGAGCCGAAGCCGCCGGCCGCGAGGCCGATGACCGCGGCGAACGCGGCGGCCAGCGCGACCACGGAGAGCAGCACCTGCGCGTAGTACCGGCCGCGGCGCGGCCAGAACGCCTCGACCAGCACGGCGAGCACGGCCGCGCCGAGCACGATCAGGGTCGGTGCCAGCTGGGCGTACTCGATGTGCGGCGCCGGGATCTTGCCGGGGCCGTCCGGGGCCAACGGGGAGCCGGCCGCCCCGTCCGCCATCGTCCACAGGGTGTGGACCGCTGCCACGGGTGTCACTTCGCGGCCTCCGCATCTCGATCGGAGCCGGCCTTGGGCGGCACGGCGTTGACCCGTACGTCGGGCTTGGGGTCCTGCCTGTCCACGACGGACAGCGTGTGGTCCACCGCCGGATTGACGATGGAGGTCAGCGGCTTCGGATAGACGCCGAGGAAGAGCAGCAGCGCGATCAGCGGCGCCACCACCACCAGCTCCCGGGCCTTGAGGTCGGGCATCCCCTGGACCTCGGCCTTGACCGGCCCGGTCATCGTGCGCTGGTACAGCACGAGGACGTACAGCGCGGCCAGCACGATGCCCACCGTGGCGATGATGCCGAGGACGGGATACCGGCTGAACGTGCCGACCAGGACCAGGAACTCGCTGACGAACGGCGCGAGGCCGGGCAGCGAGAGGGTGGCGAGGCCGCCGATCAGGAACGTGCCGGCCAGCACCGGGGCGACCTTCTGCACGCCGCCGTAGTCCGCGATCAGGCGGGAGCCGCGGCGGGTGATCAGGAAGCCGGCGACCAGCATCAGCGCGGCGGTGGAGATGCCGTGGTTGACCATGTACAGCGTCGCGCCGCCCTGGCCCTGGCTGGTCATCGCGAAGATGCCGAGGACGATGAAGCCGAAGTGGGAGATGGACGCGTACGCGATCAGGCGCTTGATGTCCCGCTGGGCGACCGCGAGCAGCGCGCCGTACAGGATGCTGACCAGCGCCAGGACGAGGATCACCGGCGTGGCCCACTTGCTGGCCTCGGGGAAGAGCTGGAGGCAGAAGCGGAGCATCGCGAACGTGCCGACCTTGTCGACCACCGCCGTGATCAGCACCGCGACCGGCGCCGTGGACTCGCCCATGGCGCCCGGCAGCCACGTGTGCAGCGGCCACAGCGGCGCCTTCACCGCGAAGGCGAAGAAGAAGCCGAGGAAGAGCAGCCGCTCCGTGCCCGCGCCCATGGTCAGCTCGCCGGCCGCGCGGGCCTGCACGATCTGGGAGAGCGAGAAGGTGCCGCTGCCGAGCTGGTCGGCGGTGACCGCGTACAGACCGATCACCGCGGCCAGCATGATCAGGCCGCCGGCGAGGTTGTACAGCAGGAACTTCACCGCGGCGGACGAGCGCCGGGCAGCGCCCTCCGCCGCGTCCTGCGTCCCCGCCCGGTCCCCGAAGCCGCCGATGAGGAAGTACATCGGGATCAGCATGGCTTCGAAGAAGATGTAGAAGAGGAAGACGTCGGTGGCCTCGAAGGAGAGGATCACCATCGCCTCGACGGCGAGGATCAGCGCGAAGAGGCCCTGGGTGGGCCGCCAGCGCCGATTCGAGTTGTCCTGTTCAAGGGCGTCGGCGTCGTGCCAGCCCGCCAGGATCACGAACGGGACCAGCAAGGCGGTCAGCGCGATCAGCGCCACCGCGATGCCGTCCACGCCGAGCTCGTACCGCACGCCGAAGTCGGCGATCCAGGCGTGCGACTCGGAGAGCTGGAACGGGCCCTTGGCGCCGGGGTCGAAGCGGACCGCGATCACCAGCGCCAGCGCCAGCGTGGCCAGCGAGAAGAGCAGCGCCAGCCACTTGGCGGCGGTGCGCTTCGCGGCGGGCACCGCGGCCGTGGCCACCGCGCCGATCGCCGGGACCGCGGCGGCGGCCGTCAGCAGGGGAAACGACATGGCTCAGACACCCCTCATCAGCAGGGTCGCGAAGACCAGCACCGCGGCGCCGCCCAGCATCTGGAGGGCGTAGGAGCGGACGTAGCCGGTCTGCAGGCGGCGCAGCCGGCCGGAGAGACCGCCGACCGACACCGCGGTGCCGTTGACCGCGCCGTCGACGACGGAGTGGTCGATCCGCTCCAGCGCGCGGGTCAGCTGCTCGCCGCCGCGGACCAGTACGACGTGGTTGAAGTCGTCCTGGAGCAGGTCGCGCCGGGCGGCGCGGGTGAGCAGCGAGCCGCGCGGGGCCAGCGCCGGGACGGGCTTGCGGCCGTACTGGAGCCAGGCGAGGGCGACACCGAGCAGCAGCACCACGATGGTCGCGGAGGTCACCGCGGCCGCGCTGAGCGGGGAGTGGCCGTGCTCGAAGGAGGTGACCGGCTCCAGCCAGTGCACGAACGCCTCGTTGATGCTGAACAGGCCGCCGGCGAAGACCGAGCCGAACGCCAGCAGGATCATCGGGAGCGTCATCGACTTCGGCGACTCGTGCGGATGCGGAGGCGTGTACTCGCCGCGGGTCTCGGCCGCGGGCTCCACGCTCGGCTCGGCCGGCGACGGGGTCGGGGCCTTGCGCCAGCGCTCCTCACCGAAGAACGTCATCAGCATCACGCGCGTCATGTAGAACGCGGTGATCCCGGCGCCGAGCAGCGCCGCGCCCCCGAGGATCCAGCCCTGGGTGCCGCCCGAGGCGAACGCCGCCTCGATGATCTTGTCCTTGGAGAAGAAGCCGGACAGGCCGGGGAAGCCGATGATGGCCAGATAGCCGAGCCCGAAGGTGACGAACGTGACCGGCATGTACTTCCGCAGGCCGCCGTAACGCCGCATGTCCACCTCGTCGTTCATCCCGTGCATCACGGAACCGGCGCCGAGGAAGAGGCCCGCCTTGAAGAAGCCGTGGGTGACCAGGTGCATGATCGCGAAGGCGTACCCGATGGGGCCGAGGCCGGCCGCGAGGATCATGTAGCCGATCTGCGACATCGTCGAGCCCGCGAGCGCCTTCTTGATGTCGTCCTTCGCGCAACCGACGATCGCACCGAAGAGGAGCGTGACCGCGCCGACCGCGACCACCGCGGTCTGCGCGTCCGGCGCCCCGTTGAAGATCGCCCCGGAGCGGGTGATCAGGTAGACCCCCGCGGTGACCATCGTGGCGGCGTGGATCAGGGCCGAGACCGGGGTCGGGCCCTCCATCGCGTCACCCAGCCAGGACTGCAGCGGCACCTGTGCGGACTTGCCGCACGCGGCCAGCAGCAGCATCAGCCCGATGGCGGTCAGCTTGCCCTCGCTCGTGTCACCCACCGCGCCCAGCACCGGGCCGAACGCGAACGTCCCGAAGGTGGTGAACATCAGCATGATCGCGATGGACAGGCCCATGTCGCCGACCCGGTTGACCAGGAACGCCTTCTTGGCCGCCGTCGCCGCGCTCGGCTTGTGCTGCCAGAACCCGATGAGCAGGTACGAGGCGAGGCCGACGCCCTCCCAGCCGACGTACAGCAGGAGGTAGTTGTCGGCGAGGACGAGCAGCAGCATCGCCGCGAGGAAGAGGTTCAGATAGCCGAAGAAGCGGCGGCGCCGCTCGTCGTGCTCCATGTAGCCGATCGAGTAGATGTGGATCAGCGATCCGACACCGGTGATCAGCAGCACGAACGTCATCGACAACTGGTCGAGCTGGAAGGCGACGTCGGCCCGGAAGCCGCCCACCGGGATCCAGCTGAAGAGGTGCTGGTGCAGGGCGCGGTCCTCGGCGCCCCTGCCCAGCATGTCGGCGAACAGCACCAGGCCGATGACGAACGACACCACCGCGAGCAGCGTGCCGAGCAGATGGCCCGTACGGTCCAGGCGTTTGCCGCCGCAGAGCAGCACGGCCGCACCGACCAGTGGTGCCCCGACGAGCAGCGCGATCAGAGATTCCACGAGTGCGACCCCTTACAGCTTCATCAGGCTGGCGTCGTCGACCGAGGCCGTATGGCGGGTACGGAAGATCGTCACGATGATCGCCAGGCCGACCACGACCTCGGCCGCGGCGACGACCATCGTGAAGAACGCGATGATCTGGCCGTCCAGATTTCCGTGCAGCCGCGAGAAGGCCACGAAGGCGAGATTGCAGGCGTTCAGCATCAGCTCGACGCACATGAAGAGCACGATGGCGTTCCGCCGGATCAGCACCCCGGCCGCGCCGATGGTGAACAGCAGCGCCGCCAGATAGAGGTAGTTGATCGGATTCATCGCGTGGCCTCCTCGCCGCGCTCCCGGACCTGCTCGCCGCGGGTCGGTTCCTCGCCGCGCTCCAGCCACTCCGAGGAGCGCCGCTCCAGCGCCGCCAGCTCAGCCAGCGCATCCCCCGACACGTCCCGGATCTGACCGCGCTTGCGCAGGGTCGGATTGACGGTGAGCTCGGAGGGGGTGCCGTCGGGCAGCAGACCGGGCACGTCGACCGCGTTGTGCCGGGCGTAGACCCCCGGCGCGGGCAGCGGCGTGACCTGCCGGCCTTCCCGTACGCGCTGTTCGGCCAGCTCGCGCTGGGTACTGGCGCGCTCGGTGCGCTCCTTGTGCGTGAGGACCATCGCGCCGACCGCCGCGGTGATCAGCAGCGCGCCGGTGAGCTCGAACGCGAAGACGTACTTGGTGAAGATGAGGGCCGCCAGGCCCTGGACGTTGCCCCCGGCGTTGGCCTCGCCGAGGCCGTTGAAGTGGCGCACCGAGGCGTTGCCGAGGCCGGCGATCAGCAGGATGCCGAAGCCGATGCCGGCGCCGGCCGCCAGCCAGCGCTGGCCCTTGAGCGTCTCCTTGAGGGAGTCCGCCGCCGTGACGCCGACCAGCATGACCACGAAGAGGAAGAGCATCATGATCGCGCCGGTGTAGACGACGACCTGGACGATGCCGAGGAAGTACGCGCCGTTGGCGAGGTAGAAGATCGCCAGGATGATCATGGTGGCGGCGAGCGAGAGCGCGCTGTGCACCGCCCGCTTCATCAGGACCGTGGCCAGTGCGCCGAGCACGGCGACCGTGCCGAGGATCCAGAACTGCACCGCCTCGCCCGTGGAGGTCGTGGAAGCCGCGGCCAGTACTGCGCTGCTCATGCCTCCACCCCCGTCCCCGCCGGGCGCTCGGCCGTGGGGGCCGGGGTCTCGGGCGTCCCGCCCGTGCCCTCGCCCGGCCGCTCGCCCTTGCTGACCGCGACCTGCCGCTCCGTGCCCGGCGCGGCCTCCGTCACCAGGCCGTTGTAGTAGTCCTTCTCCGTCATACCGGGGAAGATCGCGTGCGGGCTGTCGACCATGTCCTCTTCGAGGCCCGCGAGCAGCTCCTCCTTGGTGTAGATGAGGGACTCGCGGGAGCGGTCGGCCAGCTCGTACTCATTCGTCATCGTGAGCGCGCGGGTGGGGCACGCCTCGACGCACAGGCCGCACAGGATGCAGCGGAGGTAGTTGATCTGGTAGACGCGGCCGTACCGCTCGCCCGGGGAGTACCGCTCCTCGTCCGTGTTGTCCGCGCCCTCCACATAGATGGCGTCGGCCGGACAGGCCCAGGCGCAGAGCTCGCAGCCCACGCACTTCTCCAGGCCGTCCGGATGGCGGTTGAGCTGGTGCCGGCCGTGGAAACGAGGCGCGGTCGGCTTCTTCTCCTCCGGGTACTGCTCGGTGAGCCGCTTCTTGAACATGGCCTTGAAGGTCACGCCGAAGCCGGCCACCGGATTCTGGAAATCAGACACCGTTGTCCCCCTTCCCACTTTCGTCACTGTCAGTATTGATCCCACCACTGACAATCAGCTCGCGATCTTGGTGGCGCGACCGCCTTCGTGGCACCGGCGGCAGGGTCTGCCCGGGCAGCGGCGGTACGGGGAAGCCGCCCGCCATCGCGTCGAAGGGCTCCTCGGCGGCCGGCACCGCCTCCTCCTTCTCGCTCTTGCGGAAGAAGTCCGCGACGAAGGAGATCAGCAGCAGGGCGACCGCGGCGCCGCCGACGTAGAGCACGATCCGCTGGAAGTCGTAACCCTCGTTGCGCAGCGCCCGTACCGTCGCGACCAGCATCAGCCAGACCATCGAGACCGGGATGAGGACCTTCCAGCCCAGCTTCATGAACTGGTCGTAGCGGACGCGGGGGAGCGTGCCGCGCAGCCAGATGAAGAAGAAGAGCAGCAGCTGGATCTTGATGGTGAACCAGAGCAGCGGCCACCAGCCGTGGTTCGCGCCCTCCCAGAAGGTGCTGATCGGCCACGGGGCGCGCCAGCCGCCGAGGAAGAGGGTGATCGCGACCGCCGAGACGGTGACCATGTTGACGTACTCGGCGAGCATGAACATCGCGAACTTGATGGAGGAGTACTCCGTGTTGAAGCCGCCGACCAGATCGCCTTCGGACTCCGGCATGTCGAACGGCGCACGGTTGGTCTCGCCGACCATCGCCACGATGTAGATCAGGAAGGAGACCGGCAGCAGCGCGACGTACCAGGTGCTCTGCTGCCCGTCGACGATCGCCGAGGTGGACATCGAGCCGGAGTAGAGGAACACCGACGCGAAGGCCATGCCCATCGCGATCTCGTAGCTGATCATCTGGGCGCACGAGCGGAGCCCGCCGAGCAGCGGGTACGTCGAGCCCGAGGACCAGCCCGCGAGCACGATGCCGTAGATGCCGACCGAGGCCGTGGCCAGGATGTAGAGGAGGGCGATCGGCAGGTCGGTCAGCTGCATCGTCGTGCGCTGCCCGAAGATCGAGATCTCGTTGTCGGCCGGGCCGAACGGGATGACGGCGAACGCCATGAAGGCGGGGATGGCCGCGACGACCGGGGCGAGGACGTACACCGCCTTGTCCGCCCGCTTGACGATCACGTCTTCCTTCAGCATCAGCTTGATGCCGTCGGCGAGCGACTGGAGCATGCCCCAGGGGCCGTGCCGGTTGGGCCCGATGCGCAGCTGCATCCAGGCGACGACCTTGCGCTCCCAGACGATCGAGAAGAGCACGGTCAGCATCAGGAACGCGAAGCAGAAGACCGCCTTGATGACCACCAGCCACCACGGGTCGCGCCCGAAGACGCTCAGGTCCTCGGCGGCCAGCGCGATCCGGTCCGCGCCGAGCGCCAGCTGTTCCGCGGCGAGACTCATCATTCCGCCACCTCCGTGCCGTCCGCCGGGGCCGCCGGGCCCGCGGTCTGCGCGGCGACCGTCACCAGGTCACCGGGGTTCGCTCCGGTGTCGTACGGGACGCCGCCGCCCTGCGAGTTGAGCGGCAGCCACACCACCCGGTCGGGCATCTCGCTGACCTGGAGGGGGAAGGACACCGCGCCGCGCGGGCCGGTGACCCGCACCTCCGCGCCGTCCTTGAGGCCCGCCTCGGCGGCGGTGGCGGCGGACATCCGGGCCACCGCGGCGTGCCGGGTGCCGGCCAGCGCCGCGTCGCCCTCCTGCATCCGCCCCAGGTCCAGCAGCAGCCGGTGCCCGGCGAGCACCGCCTCGCCCGCGCCGGGCCGGGGCAGCGCCCGCGCCTCGGTGCCGGCGAGCAGGTCACCGGCGGCGCGCTGCCCGTCCCAGCCGCCGAGCCGGTCCAGCTCGGCCCGTACGGCGCGCACGTCCGGCAGCGCCAGCCCCGGTACGGCGTCGTCCGCCGCGGTCATCGCGTCCGCGAGCATGTGCAGCACCCGGGCGTCCGGGAGCAGGTGGCGGCGGGTCATCTGGTCCGGCTTGAGCGCGGCCTCGAAGAGCCGTGCCCGGCCCTCCCAGTTGAGGAACGTGCCGGCCTTCTCCACCGTGGCCGCCACCGGCAGCACCACGTCGGCCCGCTGCGTGACCTCGCTCGGCCGCTGCTCCAGGCTGACCAGGAAGCCGACCGCGTCCAGCGCCTCGACCGCGCGCCGCGGGTCGGGCAGGTCGGCCACCCCGACGCCGGCCACCACCAGGGCGTTCAGCTCGCCGGTGGCCGCGGCCTCCAGGATCTGCCCGGTGTCCCGGCCGTGCCGGTGCGGCAGCGCGGCCACGCCCCAGGCGCGGGCGACCTCGTCGCGGG